>NZ_JAUBSA010000046.1:0-48702 GCF_036702115.1 Microcoleus sp. LAD1_D5
AATTATGAGTTAGCTCTAGGGGGATTAAATTGAAAACCTTCTATTATAGCATAGATTTTTTTTGCAAGAGGTCTAATAATTTAAGTTTGGAGTATAATGCTGATAAATATTTGCGGGTGAATCATGGCAAAAGAACAAATCCAAGATTATGCTAGGGTAAAATTTAAACGCCTAGTGTTGTTTTTTTCGCTCGCCCTTTTGCTCGCTCTCTTAATTGTAGCAACTAGATCTTCCTACGTTCAAGATGTCTTGAGAACTCTGTTAATGCGGATCGAGGATTTAGGGTGGTGGGGGCCAGTGGCTTTTGTAGCTACTTACAACTTGGCTACTGTGCTGTTTGTACCGGGTTCGGTACTGACGCTGGGAGGGGGGGCGATTTTTGGTTTGTGGTGGGGTTCAGTTTACGTATTTGCGGCCTCCATTTTAGGTGCCGTATGTGCTTTTGCGATCGGGCGCTACTTGTGCCGCGATCGCGTGGTAAAATATATGGAATCTCACCCCAAGTTTAAAGCTCTCGATCGCGCTGTTTCTCAAGAAGGATTAAAAATCGTTTTTTTGACTCGCCTTTGTCCTTTACTTCCTTTCAATTTGTTGAATTACGCTTTGGGAATTACTCAGGTTTCTTTGAAAGATTACGTGCTGGGTTCCTTGGGCATGATACCGGGTACAATCATGTACGTTTACTCCGGTTCTTTGGTGGGGAATATTGCGACGATAGGCGCGATATGTCAGTCAACCAATCCTCAAACAGAAGCAGCAAAATGGTCGCTCAATATCCTCGGTTTTCTAGCTACTGTTGCTGTAACTGTTTTTCTCACTAGGATAGCCAGCAAAGCTTTGGAAGAAAGTATTTAATTAGGAGGATTTGCGAATGCCCCAGTCAAAAGTCGATCGCGTAACTGTCCCCCCGATGGACGAACACAACCAGAAATTAGTCTCCTATTTGCATCCGCCCGATTGGGTAAATCCGCAGCCGGCTAGTTCTTATAATTTAGTAGTAATTGGCGCGGGACCCGCTGGATTAATTGTTGCTGCCGGTGCCGCAGGTTTGGGCGCGAAAGTTGCTTTGATTGAAAAACATTTGATGGGCGGCGACTGTTTGAATGTCGGTTGTGTGCCGTCAAAAGCTTTAATTCGATCGTCTCGCACTGTTGGCGATATCTGGGAAGCAAGTAAATTTGGTGTTAATGTTTCTGACAACGTAGAAGTGGATTTTGCCGCTGTGATGGAACGGCTGCGCCGCATCAGGGCGGGAATCAGCGATGTTGATTCTGTTAAACGCTACCAGTACAAATTAGGAGTTGATGTTTTTTTAGGTTCTGGTCGTTTTAGTAGCAATAATACAGTAGAAGTTGCAGGTCAAACTCTGCGCTTTAAAAAAGCAGTAATTGCCACAGGTGCAAGGGCGCTACAACCACAAATTCCCGGCTTACAAGAAGCTGGATATTTGACAAATGAAACTGTTTTTAACCTGACAGAAAGACCTCAACGTTTGGCCGTAATTGGCGCAGGGCCGATCGGCTGCGAATTGGCTCAAGCCTTTCGGCGGCTGGGTTCGGAAGTGGTATTGCTGCACAAAAATGCTCAGATTTTAGATAAGGAAGATGCGGAGGCTGCTAACATTGTGCAGCAGGCTTTTGTACGCGAAGAAATTCAACTAATACTAGAATCCCAAATAGAGCGCGTTGAGAAAACAAATGCAGGAAAAGTAATTTATTATAAATCTCAAGGTAAGGAAGCATCGGTAACAGTAGATGAAATTATTGTGAGTACAGGGCGATCGCCCAACGTCGAAGGATTGAATCTGGAGGCTGTCGGTGTCGGATACGATACACAAACTGGCGTCTTTGTCAACGACAACTTGCAAACTACTAATCCCCACATTTATGCCGCTGGGGATATTTGCATGAAACATAAATTTACTCACGCTGCTGATTTTGCCGCGAGAATGGTAATTCAAAACACTCTATTTTTCGGACGCAAAAAGCTCAGCGCTTTGACAATACCTTGGTGTACTTACACAGACCCAGAAATTGCGCGCGTCGGAATTGGGGAACATGAGGCTAAGGAAAAAGGCATTGATATCGATACATTTTTAATTCCTTTCAGTCAAGTCGATCGGGCAGTTATTGACGGCGAAGAGGAAGGATTTGTGAAAATTCACGTCAAAAAAGGCAGCGATAAAATATTAGGTGCAACTATTGTAGCGCGACACGCTGGGGATATGATCGGCGAGATTACTTTGGCAATGGTTAACAATATTGGTTTGGGAAAGATTGCTAGCACAATTCACCCGTATCCAACACAAGCTGAGGCAATTCGGAAAGCAGGAGATGCTTATAATCGCACTCGTTTGACGCCGTTTGTGAAAAATTTGTTTAACCGCTGGCTGGCTTGGACGCGGTAGAGGGATAATATTACCCCACAAACAAATTGACTGCCTGTTCCTGATAGAAGTGCAACAAAAAATGTATTTTTATGCTTCTATTCCTGTTTCAAATGCAACACCTTCATACAAAAGTTCTATCGGCAAATCAAACCCAATACTTGATAAAGTTACAATCTCTCCAGCAGTGTAAGAATAGTACAGCCACATTCTCCCCTCTCCCCGACAGTAACGCTCAACAAAAATCTTTTGTGAATCAATCAAGATATACTCTTGCAAAGTCGGAATTTTTAGGTAACAAGTGAATTTTTCATCCCGATCTTTAGCACTTGTACTGGGAGAAAGAACTTCCACAATGATTTTAGGATTCTGAATGAATGTGCGGGAATTCATGTCTTGAGGGTCGCAACTGACTATCACATCAGGGTAGTAGTAACGGCTTTGAAAACTGACTTGCAATTTCACATCTGACACGTTCATCCGACAGCCTCTGGAACGCAGATGTGGGCGCAATGCAGTGTAAAAGTTGAGTGCAAGATCGTTATGAGGAATTGTACAGCCTGTCATGGCAAAAACTTCGCCGTTGACATATTCGTGGCGAATCTCTTGTTGAGCTTCCCATTTGAGATATTCCTCAACGGTCATTTTTTGGGGTGCTTGGGGAATGGATATCATAACAAAATTTTTTGCAATGTTACTTTGATTGTAGCATTAGGGGTGGGACAAGGCTTGGAAGTTGCGATCGCCCGCGCAAACAAACCCTGCCTTAAAAATCCCCTTCATCTACTTGGAATACCGTCAATCCCAACGACCGCCACATATCAACAACTTGCTGGCGATCGTCCAACACAAACTTAACATTATATTTTCCTGCAATGTGCCGCCGATAGAACTCCTCTTTAATAATCGAATCCTTCCTCATATCTCCGGTTTTCCGCATATAAAGACTGGCATAATTAACCTCGTACTGCTGCAACCATTTTTTAGTTTGAGGCTGACAGTCATCCGTTCGACCCGACACTACAATAATATGGGCGCTGGACTGCCACTTGCGAACGGTATCTAAAACGGGCTGATTGGGCAAATCGCGATCGCACCTCGAAGCATCGAAAGGATTTCTGCCGTTGAGAAGTGCCAGCGTACCGTCCATATCAACAATAATTGCATCCGGCAAATCCGGGTTATATTCCGGCGGCGCAACGGGAACCCGCACGTACTTATTGTACATCTTCATAATCACATCTTTGCCCACCGAATTAAGCCTTTTCAAATCCCGTTTAATACATTCCTCAACCGGAACTTGCAGGAAAGAATCATTAACTTCGACAAGGGCTTTACCTTTAACCAACTCCTTGATATGCTCGATGTGCGGGCCAAAATTAGTATCATCAACAATGACGTGCTTGCCGCTTTCCAAAGCCATCAAAATAATCGTATCTCTCAACTGCACAATAAACTTTTCATTCGCCTGCGACCAATGAGAAGCGTGAGCCATTTCTCTTAGCAAATCTTTATTGCTACGCACCCACTTGGCAGGTTCAGACAGCAGCAAATCCCTAGCAAATTGAGACTTTCCCGAAGCGGGTAAACCAACAAGTACAATAACTCTTTTCATGGTAATTGGTAATTGGTAATTGGGCAGAGGGCATAGGGCATAGGGCATTCATATTCCTTCTTCCCTCTTCCTGATTCCTGACATCCGTTAAATCCGCCCTTGCGAATTCGTTGCCGAACTTCCTTCTTCTTCTACAAACCTAGATGGATGTAATCTAAACCCAACAACTCCTCTATTTTATGGATCGTAACATCACGGAGAGCTTCTTTCACTCCCGCAACTCTTCGGGCCCGCAAAGAAAACAAAATCCCGGAATACGGCAAATGCTTCACAACTAATGCAAAATCTTTCTGAACTTCGATATGTTCGTGCTGTCGGTAAGCTTCCTCGATTTCTTCAACCAAAGATTGATATTTGTCCTTAACTTTTTTATACAACTCACTCCACTCAGAAAAATAAGCTAAAAACTCTTCTCCTTCGTTAGTTAAGACAATCTCGATCATCCTGCGGGTAGAAAACCCTTCCCGCAGATGGGAAATCGCCACATATTGAGGCGACTTAACTTTAACTCGGTTGAAATCAGCATCACAGATAATATACCCTTCCGAATTCATCGGGTCTAAATGCTGAGCCGCTTCGATCGTTTCTTTCCAGCTAGTTAAAGGGTAAGATGCGACCAATTCCCATCCGTATTTATTGGCCCAAATACTCGGGTCGGTTTCTAGCAGCGTTTGAGTGTTGCGGACGCCGTGAAGCACGATTTGATTGTTTGTTTGCTGAACAACTATTCTATTGTAAGGCGTCATCAACTCAAAAATAAAACACTGGTCGGTTTCGGACGGCAATTGATATCCCAATTCTTGCCAGACTTTCCAAAACAGTTCGGCAAAAGTGAATCCAAAACCGTTAACTTCGCCGGCGGCGTCGGGAGTGCCGCTAGATTGCACTCTCCATTCTCCCTTGTAAAAATACAGTACAGTCAGAGAACCGTCTAGTTTTTCGTAAACTTTGGCATTTCTCCAATCAATTGCAGCGGCGTGAATTTCTCCGTAATTAAAAAATTTGTTGTAGGGATAAGAAACTATCTGCCAATTTTGAGATGAATCTAAAATAATGCCTCGGCACTGCTGGACTATCTTTTCGCCCAGGGGAGATTCTATCTGCGAGTATTTCAGACAGACTAAATCGGGATATTGGCGGTGGCGGGTAACTTTGATATGATAAGTTTCGGACAAGGTTTCCAATCCGTGCTGGCGCAAATACTCTTGCAGTTCCACGATCGACTCCTAAATTGCTCACCTTCTCTATATTATATATGACTTCATATTCTAGCAACCTTGTCAAGAATAGTCAAAAAACATTTTTCCCGGAAAAGCGAGTGTTAATTTGGTATCTTGAATTATGGTTGTACATAGGTGAATGCGGTTCGCCCCCCAACTAAACTATTGGAATATTAAGGGAAAAGACCGTGAAGAAGAAATTATTATTACTTTTGGCTACTTCTGCTGGTGTATTGACTGCTTTAGTACCTCTTTCCGTTGTTTTTGGATCTTCGCAATTGTCGCAGCGACAATCGGGGACAACACAACTTGCTCAAGGAGGCACTGCGTTTCCGGTAAATGAAATTTTGCCAAAGTTAAAAGGCAAAACGCAAGTCCCTATTTTTATTCCCAGCAGGATTCCGGTTCCGCAAAAAATGTACTATCCAACTACAGCAAAAGCAAACAGCTATACTATTTCAATCGAGTATAAACCAGATTGCGGCGGTACGACAGTTTGCACTTTTGGGTCAATTCAAGGTCAAAAAGGCGGGGAGTTTATTACAAAACTAGAAGGGGTAACTAAGACGTTCAAAAATGTGCAACTTGCGGGCGGAGTGAAAGGAGTTTATCATAACGGTTGCGGGGCTTACTGCACAGCAACTCTTCAGTGGAAAACTCAGGGTTTTATGTATACCGTCGCCATTAAGAACGGACGAGAATCGGATTTAATTTTAATAGGAAATTCTGCTATTAAAGCTGGGAAGCGTTAAGTTTGGCAGTCTGGGAGGCACAACGCACCTTACGGCTATTGTATGATATATCTTAACTCGCACTCGCCCCTTACAAAATGCTATATTTTTGTGCGCTTACCTACTTCGGGGGAAATCAGGATGAGGGGAAGATGGCTATTTGCGGCGATTTTTGCTTGTGTGGTGACTGCTTTTACGATTCCCTTCGGGATAGCTTCGCTTCACGCACTTTTGACACCCAACTCAGCGTTAGCAAGGACTGAACTCCCGATTACAGAAATCCGTTGGTTTAATTATTCCCCTGAAGATAGCTGGCAACCCATACAATTTATTGTACCCGATCGCAACACTGCAAAATCGGCCGGCAGCCGCAAGTTGCGGTTGTACGATGTTCATATTGCCAAGATGTTTGAGATTTCTCATTTTCTGTGCGATCGCGATCGCCCTTCTGAAGGTTACAATTGGTCTTATCAAGCGGAAAATGGCAATATTGAAATGGGACGCTTCAAAATTAGCTGCAATCTCGCCCGTTCCATAGCCACAGCTTACGGCTTAGGCAAACCCGAAATTACAGTGATTCGCCGCAACTTCAACCTGAAAAATGGTCGCCCTTCTTTTGCGCTCGAAAAATACTCTATTGCCACTTTGAATATTGCTAAAAATAGAGTTGGGCAGTGGAGGAATTTTGTGCAAAAGTTTCCCCCTATCCCCGATAACTCAAGTGCAAACCAAGCTAACAGTAGTTTTCCGGCGAGTAACATCTTTCGGCAAATTAAAGGCAAAACGCGAGTGCCTGTTTTTCTTCCGAGTAGACTTCCTTTATCTGACATTCAACAACTTGATTTTGATGTGCAAGCGGGGGCAGACGGTTACATTGTGGGAATGTATTTAGGCAAAGGATGCCGCGCGGGAGCCTGTTATTTCGGCACCATCGAAGCTAAAAGAAATGAACCGTTTTCGCCTCCTTCGCAACTGCCGCAGGATACTTACAGAAGCGTTGAATTGGCGGGCGGATTCAGGGGGATTTATTTCAATAATTGCGGTGCTTATTGCACTGCTTTTGTTGAGTGGCAAAGGCTGGGGGTGCTGTACCGAGTCACAAGGAGAAACGCACGGCAGCAAGAAGTTGTCCAGATAGCAAATTCTGCACTTCAAGCAGGGCAACGTTAAATTTGGGTGAGAAATGGAAAAGCTACGCGCGAGCGAAGCTATCCCGAACGCGCGTGCCTTCGGGCAGGGTAGGGAATCGCCCTTTTTCACTCCTCATAAACTTTATTCTGGACAAACTGAATGGTCGCGGTCAAACCAAATGATGTAGTAAACAGACTGAACGCGGAACCCAAAGATCCGTTTTTTCTCATCAATTCGCATTTCGGATAACCTCGCATCTTCAGGAATATTGTCAGGCAAAGGCGGATGCTTGTCAATCAACTTATAACCCGTTCCCACTGATTCACCTGGTTTTTTTGAGCCGTGACATCGGATTTGGGCCCAAGTATATTTCTCAATTTTCTTTAGTCCTTCAATTAGGTCATTGATTTCTGAGGATGTCCAGTTAGATAAAACCCAACGATTTTTATCTGCATAGGTAAATCTGAAGCTAGGATGCTCATCATCTGTATTGCTTGGTCGATTTAACTGAGTTGCTTGCTCTGGAATTCTACCTTGTTGCTTTTTTTGAGATGGCTTTGGTATTTGACTTTTTTTCCCCACTTACGCCTCCACAAAAGGTGCATAGCAGGATTTCATATCCTCGTGGGAGATGATTTTAGTTGATTTTTCAGCAGGTTCTAATCCCTTGCGGGCGTTTAACCAAGGCATCTCTGAGTGCGTTAACTCGACCAAATGTTTAGCACTTAATTCTCCATAAGCATTCCAAACTTCTTCGAGGACTTCGAGTTCATCTTCCTCAAATTCTTTTTCAAAATAATGGGGAGCGGGAATATCCTTGTATTTGTAATCTTTGTATTCATTCCAAACATCGCGGACAACTGGGCCGGAAACCCAAGCTTCAATCTCTTGATCAAATAGCGGCAGGCTTCTAAAGACTAAACTCCAAGCTTGTGCATAATACACGAGCTTTTGCAGTTTCAGAGGAGAAATGGTATCGCCTGCTTCTCGATCGACACGACATAAAAAGTAACGAGCTACGTCAAGAGCACTTTTCATAGTTTTAGGATTTTAGTAATTTGACAAATTCACTTTTGATGCTAAGCTATTTGGTGGCTTTAGAAGGACAATCGCAATTACGATCGCCCTTTTCCCCTCGCCACTACATTTTTCTATCCAAATCTCGCAACTTTTGAGCTAATTCTTTCTCGCTGCAGCTAAGTTAAGTCCTCATGTCAACCAGGTTCATCCGGCTCTCAGCTAGGTGAATCGTACATCGCCAGCAGCCTTTGCTTCGGAAGTCGATCGCCTGGACTGCAAGCGACGCCCAACGCTGGATGGGAAACATCATCAAGACTCAGTGCTACTGGCGCTCAAAACCTGGTATTTCTATTTTATCGCCCGAATTATCCCAACCAGCAATTAAAGTCCCCACCTGCGGTACGCTAGATCAGGTGAATATATTGGCTGATTTCAAGCTATCCTCCGATCGATCTTATGTCTCCAACCACATCTGCCCCTTCCCGAACCGTTCGCATCGGTTCCCGCAAAAGCCAACTTGCTCTCGTGCAAACCCACTGGGTGCAAGAACAGCTACAGAAACACTTCCCGGAACACACTTTTGAAGTCCACACCATGTCCACCCAAGGGGACATAATTCTTGATGTCGCCCTCGCTAAAATTGGCGATAAAGGACTTTTCACCAAAGAATTAGAAACGGGGATGATTAACAATGAAACGGACTTTGCCGTTCATTCCCTCAAAGATTTGCCTACCAATTTGCCCGAAGGTTTAATTTTAGGATGCGTCACCGAACGGGAAAATCCCGCTGACGCTCTGGTAGTTCACTCCAAGCACAAAGACAAGCAACTTGACACCCTCCCAGAAGGTGCAGTAATCGGCACTTCTTCCCTGCGCCGGCTAGCTCAACTGCGGCATCATTTCCCTCATTTTGAATTTAAAGATATTCGCGGCAATCTCAATACTCGACTCGCTAAATTAGATGAGGGCGGTTACGACGCGATTATTTTAGCAGTTGCGGGATTGGAAAGATTGGGAATGGGCGATCGCATCCACCAAATTATCCCTGCTGAAATCTCCCTTCACGCCGTCGGACAAGGTGCTTTGGGCATCGAATGCCGCGCCGGAGACACAGAAATTATGGCAGTGATTAAAGCTCTCGAACACTCGGAAACCGCCCAAAGATGTTATGCTGAACGCGCATTTCTGCGGGAATTAGAAGGTGGCTGTCAAGTGCCGATCGGCGTCAATACCAAAATAGAAAACGGTCAATTAACCTTAACTGGAATGGTATCGAGTCTCGACGGCAAGCGGTTCGTTAAAGATACTGTTTCCGGTGCCGCCGAGACTGCAGAAATGATCGGAATTGACCTCGCTCACCGCTTGCGCCAACAGGGAGCTAGTGAAATTTTGGAGGAAATATTTGTCCAAGTTCAGCGCGGTTCCTAAAAGCGATCGGCATCTATTTGTCACGGCTTTTAGACTAATCTAGAGATATCGCCTTTTGTAAAATAAAAATAACTGGCGGTTCGCTTTTGCTTTCACAGGTAGAGTAGCATTCTGATTGTAGATTTTTGATGGAAATTTTAGATAGGACTGGCTCGATAGATTTCAAAAATATCGGACTAATTTAGGACGCTCCGCACGAGTGTTGAGCAACCCGGTTTCTGATGTAAGTCTCGCTGTATAGCCCAAGATTTATGGTAAAAACCGGTTTTTTTCGTAAGTCCTATAATTCTTAACCCCCATCCAAAATCTACAATCAAACATCCAAAATTAATCAGCAATTTATTTCAGGTAAATGCCAAATATGAGCGCTAGAGAAACTCAATTAAAGCTGGAATTGAAAAAGGTTCAGCAACTCTATAGCAAAATGCAAGCAGACCAACAAGCTTTGCAAAAGCAATTGAAAGAGTTTAAAACTCAAGCAGGAAATTTTTCGGATGTAGTCGAGCAAGTCTTGCCGTCCGTAGTTTCAATTTACGTCATGGATTGGGATACAGAAGAAGAGATTTCTTCTGGGAGCGGGTTCTTTGTATCGCCAGATATAATTGTCACGAACTATCACGTTGTAGAAGATATTGCCGATCAAGATTACTTCTATGAAGAAGATGAAATCGAACAGGTTTTAGTCGAAACTAACGACGGAAAATTGAGATTGGCAGAGGTGGTGTTTACTGGTAATGCCGAAGAAGATTTAGCATTACTCTTAATTAGCGATTTTACCTTCGACCCGAACACAGGGGAACAAGTGGACTCTCCCCAAGAATATCCTCCCCTAGAGTTGTCTTTTGATGTGAAAGTGGGAGATAGAGTTATTGCTGTGGGCAATCCTTTGGGGCAGTTTGCTTCAACTGTAACTCAAGGTATTGTGAGTGCAATTCGCGAACCCGAGGAATATGAAGAAGGCGATGACGACGAAGATGATGTGGGTGAGGTAAAGGTGTTGCAAACTGATGCGGCTATTAATCCGGGCAATTCCGGCGGACCACTGATTAATATGGCCGGTCAAGTGGTTGGGGTGAATACGTGGGGATGGGAAGATGCTGATAATATTAATTTGGCGATCGCCTCTGAAGCTTTGGATGATTTTCTAGCGGGATTTGAGGAGACTTTTGAGGAGGATTCTCAGAATTAGTCAGGAGTTGTCCGTAATATGTGATTCGGGCGTTGGGGAAGCTTGCAGAAGAGGATCGCTCTTTTTATGAGAGGGGATAAAAAAGGCGATCGCTATTTCCTTAATTACATACTGATAGCTTGGCGGGCAGTTTTACTAATGCGTAAAGATGAGCAAACTTCATGCAATTTTTGATGTTTACCGTCACTCAGAAAGTGACTGCTAAATTTGATTAGAGCGTGAAAATTGTCGCGGGAGGGTAGTCCGGGCGTTGGCGAAGCTTGCAGAAGAGGATCGCTCTTTTTTTCACCGCACAGCGACGCGGATGGAAAAAGGGCGATCGCATTCTTGAGTAAACTGCGATCGCTACAGCAACTCAGATTTATACTTGTTTTTGGACGGCGCGTTAATATTGTGTCGCTCGCCCTTTAAACTTAATCTAGACTAACCATCTCAAGGAACACAAAAAAATAATGCGTATTTTATTTGTATCCGCCGAAGCAGCACCTCTCGCCAAAGTCGGCGGTATGGGCGATGTCGTCGGCGCTTTGCCTAAATTTCTGCGACGCATGGGACACGATGTCCGCATCTTCATGCCCTACTACGGTTTTATCCCGGACAAAATGGACGTTCCCAAAAAACCTGTTTGGGATGGGGCTGCCATGTTCCAAAGCTTCTCGGTGTTTGAAACTGTTTTGCCGGGAACCGATGTACCTTTATACTTAATGCAACATCCATCTTTCTTACCGCGCCGCGTTTACGGCGGTTTAGATGAAGATTGGAGGTTCACTTTCTTTGCCAATGCTGCGGCTGAATTTGCCTGGAATCATTGGAAGCCCCAAATTATCCACTGTCACGACTGGCATACGGGGATGATACCTGTTTGGATGAGCCAAGACCCGGATATCAGCACAGTTTTTACTATTCACAATTTAGCTTATCAAGGGCCGTGGCGCTGGCGTTTGGAGCAAATGACTTGGTGTCCTTGGTATATGCAAGGTCACAATACAATGGCTGCCGCAGTACAGTTTGCCGATCGAGTAAATACAGTTTCACCGACTTACGCCGAGCAAATCAAAACCCCAGCTTATGGGGAAACTTTGGAAGGTTTGCTGTCTTACATCGGTGGCAAAGTATCGGGCATTTTGAACGGAATTGATACAGAATCTTACAACCCCGCCACAGACAAGTACCTCCATCAACAATTTAGTGTTGATACTATTGAAAAGCGCCCCGCTAATAAAATTGCGCTGCAAGAAGAAGTCGGCTTGGAAGTGAATAAAAATGCCTTTTTGATCGGCATGGTGACGCGGCTGGTAGAACAGAAGGGATTAGATTTGATAATTCAAATGCTCGATCTGTTCATGGCCTATACCGACGCTCAATTTATTGTACTCGGAACGGGCGATCGCTACTACGAAACCCAACTCTGGCAAATGACAGCCCGCTATCCCGGTCGGATGTCCACCCAACTACTTTACAACGAAGCCCTCTCCCGGCGCGTTTACGCAGGCTGCGACAGCTTCCTCATGCCCAGCCGTTTCGAGCCCTGCGGCATTAGCCAAATGCTCGCCCTCCGCTACGGGTGCGTGCCAATGGTTCGCCGCACCGGCGGTTTAGTCGATACCGTTTCCCACAACAACCCGATCGACAATACCGGTACCGGTTACTGTTTCGATCGCTACGAACCCCTGGACTTGTTCACCTGCATGATCAGAACTTGGGAAGGTTTCCGCTACAAAGATAAGTGGAGAGAACTGCAACAGCGCGGCATGAGAGAAGATTTTAGCTGGGATATTTCGGCCCGGAAATACGTCAACTTGTACAGCGATATTTTGGGACTGCCACCCGAAGGAATCGCACCGGAACCAGAGGCAGAATTGATCGTTGGCAAGGGTTAATTTTAGTAAGGTGCGTCAGTCGGTGTTTAATTCAAATAAATCGAAGGGCGATCGGCTGACGCACCCTAAAGCTTAGTCCCCAGTCGGTTTTTGATTCAATTTAATCGATCGACTGACTACTGACTACTGACAAATTAATCAACAAATAAATCGAGAGGTAAATGACCGTAAGTGCCACTAACTCCACCTTCGGAGGAAGATTGACACGAAATCAAAACGCCCCGGTAAGTTCCGGGATAGCCGTCAACATAATACGAGCCCTTCAAAGTATTGAACTTAATATAAACCGAACCAGCAAAGGTCGAGACAGCATTGGGATCTAAAACAGCTTGATATCCCAAAGCTTTCAAATAAGCTTCTAAAGCTAAAAACCCCTCATCCATCGAAGAAGCACACACTCCCAACATTTGATAATCCGACAAACTTGCTACCAGCAAAATCGCTTGACGCAGCGCCTGTTTTTCCAGCGGCGATGCTACACATTGCATATCCAGACAAGTAAAATCTTTGAGGATTTGCTGTGATTCTTCAACAGTTAGGGTAGTCGGGTTTTGAGTAGACATGAATTGCTCTGATATTTCCCAAAATTACGATCAACACTCGGCTACTCGTCAACGAATTTCTGCCATTACAACCCTTAATCGACGGCGGTAACACTAGCGCAATCCCTGATTATAGCCCATTGTGCGCTCTTGCCATCAATTCGGGCGATCGTCTTCGAGGGCTTTCCTTCGGATCGCTTCGCTAACGCCAACGCCGGAATCCCACAAAAAAGCTAGTAGTTTTTACCAATGTTTTCAAGTTTAGATCAGTCCGCGTTTTTTCAGCTTTGCTAGCGCATCTTCAGCCGCATTTTTCTCAGCATCTTTTTTGCTTTTGCCTTTACCTTCTCCATAGAGTTTCTCTGCAACATAAACTTTAGCGAGAAATTCCGGCTTGTGGGGTGTGCCTCCTGCTTGAACTGTCACATATTTGGGGGGAGTCGTGTCACCATTGGCTTGTACCCATTCTTGAAAGCGATTTTTCGAGTCTACAGTCGATCGAGTTTCCACAACATTTTCGGGAACAGAATCAAACATTTGTTGAACAAAGTTGCGAACTTTGTCCATGTCTTGCGTGTCCAGATAGTAAGCGCCAATAAATGCTTCAAAAGTGCTGCTGAGCAAATTTGGATTAGTAATCCCACCTTCTCGATAAGCTCCTTTTCCGAGCCGCATTTTTAAGTCTAAACCGATTTCAGTAGCAAATCTGGCTAATTGTTTTTCATCTACTAAGGCAGAACGCCGGCGAGTCAGTTGGTCTTCTCCCATTTCTGGGTGACGCTGATAGAGATATTCGCCGCTGAGAAAAGTCAGCAAAGCATCGCCGAGAAATTCTAAGCGTTCGTTGTCTTCTTCGCGGAATGTGGGGTTTTCGTTGACGTAGGAACGGTGGGTGAGCGCTTGGCGCAGCAGTTTTTCATGGTGGAATTCGGGAAGGGTTATTTCTATCTCTTGTGTTGGATTAGTTAATGGCATAGGAATTGTGTAAGGGTTATTGTTTGTGGACTTTGGTGGTGTTAGGTGGACATAAAATAGCCGCAAATAGCGGTTAGTTTGGAGAATCTAGTTTATCAAATAAACTGGATTTTTGCTATCGGCGGTGAGGTGAATTTTAAGAGATATTTGGCGGTTATACTATTAGTCCGTTAGTCCGTCAGTCCGCCATGGGTTAAAACCCCTGGCTCATAGCTAAAGTCCTCTGAAGAGGACTGAAGATTGTGTTTTTTTTAACTGTCAGTCGGTTTTAACCGACTTTAGCTATTAGCCAGGGAATTCATTTCCTGGCGGGCTGTGTTGCTTCAAGCAGATAATTTATCTGCTTCTATTGATAACTTTTTTTAATTTTCAAGTTACGGTTTCAATCCTGCACACAAACTAGACAATTCGTCTACATCATGAAAGTTATCCTCACCAACAAGGTTAATCAATTTTTCGTTGGCACTTTGGCGCCGTGCAAAAACTATGACTGTTTTACCCAAAGCCATCAAAACAGTGATTAAACCTGCAAAGTCCCTATCTCCTGAGACTAGGATGATTATCTCAGAAGAAGGCTTAATTGCAACTCGTTTAATACAGTCAAAGACCAATTGTTTATCTGCACTATCTGGGTCTAAAGAGGGAACATCAATGCCTTTAAAGCCCAGATTTTCTAGCCTATTTTTGTCATCAAGTTGATTTTCCTTCTGCGAGTTATAGTAAAATTTTGGGCAATCCAAACGCCCTTTTGATTTGGCAAAATCGACCAATAATGCAGCTTCATTTTGCTTTAAGTGAACGTTCTGACCATCCCAAAGTATAGCAACTCGCTGAAACTGGCTTTTTTGTTTTCCTGTGCTTCGATGATTGTCCGCCATTGTATTATTTCCTAAAATTAGGTGGGCTGGACAGCCTCGACATATCACGCATCTAGCATTAATGGAGTGTTGTCTGTGGGTTTGCTCATAAACGAACTTCCCCCAACCAGACAATCTGTTACCACTAAAACACTGTAACTTTGTAGGGATTTGATTAGCGTCTTAGCTACAGGGTTTACAGAACTGGAACGAGTTTAGTAGCAGCCCGTTGAAGGGAAATGGAACTCAATAATGTTTCGATTTTCTCAAGCTTCTATCAACTTGTTAAAACGACATTAGACTTACTTTCCGCTCAACGGGGTGCTAGAAACTTGCCCCAGTTTTATACACCGTGTAGCTAAGACGACTCAATCAACATTCCTTGATTTTGAATGCGCTATTTAGTTTTAGCTGTGCTTTTAGGCTAGCGTTCTAATTATGGGATGTCAAGTATTCACTCAAAATAATTTCCTTACATCCTTAGACATCTCACCAAGGTTTTCGCCAATTTGACACCGATCGCCCTGATACACTTTACCCGATCGCCCGTCCCCCAATAAAAACCCTCTCCTGATCTCCCTGCGAGCCCCTCTCCCTGCAGGCCCATCCCGCTTATCTCCGGCATTTGAACAGTAAATGTAAAAATATGTTGCAAACTTTGTACTGCTGTGTTAAGTTTAGTTACATAAGGTTGAAATTAAACGAGGTTTCTGGTCATGGAAAACAAAGACGCAAAAGTTGGCTTCACTGAGTTTGCTGAAACCTGGAACGGTCGTTTGGCAATGTTGGGCTTCGTTATCGGCCTAGCTACCGAATTCCTCACCGGTCAAGGCATTCTCTCTCAAATCGGTTTGATGTAATCAGCTTAACTGCATACAATAGCTGAAATTCTGTCGGGCGATCGACCCCTTCACAAGTGCAAAAGCCCCCCCGCTAATAAGTCCCCTTCACTTCACACGGAAGGGGGCTTTTGCATTTTCTATCAAAAAATCCAACAGATGGCCCAATCAAAAATCTTTTCCGTCTCCATATTTATCGCGAGACTAACGAGACTAACTCCAGCAAACTAAGCCCTTCCTACCGCATCCAACATTCTCAATTTAGGAGTCAAAGCAGGAAGCTTTACCAAACCGTCTCGTTTGTGAGTTCCCGCACTGTTACCTAAAATCATCTCCGACAGATCCGGCATTTCCTGCCAGCAGTGCGAGCAGAACCAATAAACGCGATTGTGGCGAGCGTGGCGGAGCAATTTAGAGGAGCAACAAGGGCAACTATTCATGATATTTTAAACCTTTTTAAGATAATGCAGCGATAACCGAATCATTACAAAGATTGACGAGTGCCGGTGCATCTCCACTCCAGACACAACAATAAAAAATCTCTTTCACTCACAACTTTGAGCGTCTCGCAAGTAGCACTTTTGGAGGCCCAACAGCAACACCACAATCAGAAGCTGAACGATCCAAGGAGCCCAAGAGAAACCCCAAATAAAACAACCCAGTCCCGCCCAAGCCACAAGAACAAAAATATCTTGAGAGGTTTGCCAGTAAATCCAGACTGCTGCCAGAGAAACTATTAGTAGCAAAATGTAAGCTGAGGGCATAGTCGTCTTCTCCCAATGTGTCTGCCAACAGTCAGGAACGATCCCTGACCATGTGCTTAAACTTAAAACTAAAACCTGAAGAACTTATGAAGACGAGTGAGTTGTTACAAAAAGTAAAATAATCCTGCCAGCTTATATTTTCCCGATAAATCAGTAGGAATACTGAGATCATGGCTGAGGCCGAATCCGGTTAAATGAACGCACTAGAAATAGGGACTTAGGCATCACCTATTTGTGTCAATTTCACCTCAAAGAGCGGCAGGGTTGAAACGCCTCTGCCCGACTGCGGTTTTTAGTCTTAAGCTGACAGGACAAAAGGCACAGCCCCTAAGTCCCCACAGATATGCCGAGCGATCGACCGGATTCTAGCTGAGGCACAATACCAAAGAAACCAAGTTTTTTTAACTCTCTTTGCCTGCAAAACTACTGCTTGAAAAGCTGCACAATTCAATGCGGGCGATCGATCTATTCTTGCTCCCAGCCCAAAGCCTCAGCGACCTGAGCCGCCAAAAACATCGGTTCAAAAGGCTTAGCAATCACGCTCACCACCCCCAAATCCGCGAACATCCGCCTGTCCCCAGCCAGAGCCTTAGCTGTCAATAAAATTACCGGAATGTGCTGCGTAGCATTATTAGCTTGTAACTGTAGAAAAGTAGTAGGCCCGTCTTGGTCAGGCATCATCACGTCCAACAGAATAGCATCAGGCTGTTCGGCAAGAGCCTTAGCAACACCCTCGCGGCCCGAACTCGCTGTCAGGACTTCCCAGCCCCCCACCACCTCAAGACTGACTTGAGCCACTTCCCGAATATCTTCCGCATCGTCAATAACCAAGATGCGCTTGGCAGTCAAAATTAACATTTTTTTATGAATGAGAACTGATCACAGACTAGAGGCGAAATGTGAATATTTTGTAAAGCAAATTATCTTACCTGATCGGACTTTACAGTAAATTTTCCAAACTGTATAGTAGATGTTGAAGACCCTTCGGCGAACCTGAGCAGGTAAAAAGAAGGAAGAAAGAAGACCTCCGTTGCCATCGACCGCCTGGGTTTCAACAATTAAGAATATCCTAACCGTCGGGCGCGGTTGCTGTAAAATCTCCCCCCCCAAAAAAAGCCGCTTTTCGACCTCAAATCGCGATTTTTGCTCGCACTCCCCGATTGGTCCAAAAGGCTGAGATTGTTTGTCCATGACTCTCACGAACAATCTGCACAAAATCAGTAACTTTGGGTACACCAGGGGAGAAATTAACTTTCAGTTGCAAGCCCCTCCCTTAGAAGTGGCAGACTTAAGAAAAAAGTGCTGCCCTCCCCCAAAACGCTCTCCACCCACATCCGGCCCCCGTGCTGCTGCACGATACTGCGACAAATAGCCAGCCCCAAACCAGTACCTCCCTTCTGGCGAGAATCAGAAGCATCAACCTGTTGAAAGCGTTCAAAGACCATCTCCAGCTTGTCGGCCGGAATACCCCGTCCTTGGTCTTTCACAGCAATCACGATGTACGACGAGCTCGTCCCTGGCAAGTGCGGATGGGCGGCGGCAGGCTCAGGAGACAACAAAGACGGAGACGACACCGACTTCAACCCAGCTTTTTCTGTCAAATCCCGATTGTGGGTCAACTCCCCGCTCAGCCAAACCGTAGCCCCGGAGGGAGAAAATTTAATAGCATTGCTGAGCAAATTTGTCAAGGCTTGAATTAGCCGATCGGGAACGGCTTGCAATTGCGCCCCCACAGGTCTCACCGACAGAGTAACCCCCGCCTGCTGAGCCATTCCCTGCATCTCGTCAGCCGCCTGCAACATCAGCTCAGCCACATTGCAAGTTTGTTTGATGGCAGTGTTGTAACTCGACTCCATCCGCTCTAAATCCAGGATGTCGTTGACCAACCGCACCAAGCGGTCAGTATTAGTGACAGCAATCTCCAGCATCCGCTTGGCTTTCACGGGGTAAGCGTCAAGCAGACCGCTGTTGAGGAGGCCGAGGGCGCCGTGAATCGAGGTCATGGGCGTCCGCAGTTCGTGGCTGACAACAGAGATGAATTCATCTTTCATGCGCTCGACGGCAAGCCGATCGGTGATATCCTTAAAAGTCACCACAGCTCCCATAATTTCGCCTTCTTCTCGCATAGGAGCGACAACGTACTCAACCGGAAAACTGCTCCCGTCTCGCCGCCAAAAAATCTCATCGGTGACGCGCCGCGCCTCTCCGTCTTCCAAGGTGGCTAAAATTTGAGAACTTACCCGAGACGGCAGCAGTTTGCCCGCCTGCGGTGGGGCGCAGTGTTGGACAAGTTCAGAGCCTGAATTGATGTGTGTTGCAGATGACAGTTGCTCGATCGCCTTTGAGCATGCTTCCTGTGAACGGTGTAAGCTTTCATAGAGCGGTCGATCAATCAATTGCTTCGATTCGCACCCAGCCATTCTCACCGCCGCAGGATTGACAAAAGTTACTTTTCCCTCTTTGTTTAACCCGCAAATTCCTTCTCCTGCGGAGAACAAAATCATTTCTGTTTGGTGGCGGAGTTGTTCAAAGGCTTTTTCGACTCGCTTGCTGTCGCTGATGTCGCGAGCGATTGTGGAAACGCCCGTTAACGCTCCTGTGGCGTCTTTAATCGGAGAAATAGTCAGGGACACATCTATCTGTTGGCCGTCTTTCCGCAAGTGCACGGTTTCGTAATGGTCGATGCTGGCTCCAGCCCTAATATTTTCCAGAATTTGGGGCATTTCCTTGGGGCGTTCGGGTATGGCTAAAATCTCGATCGACTGCCCCTTGATTTCTGCCGCACAGTAGCCGTAAATCTTCTCGGCTCCTCCGTTCCAGCTCAGAATTGTCCCGGTGAGGGTTTTGCCGACGATGCCGTCGTCGGAAGACTCGACAATCGACGCCAAGCGCACGAGTTCATCTTGTGCTTGCTTGTGTTGAGTAATGTCGCGGCCCAAAATCACTATACTTTTGCGTCTGCCGTCGGGGTGAAATACAGGTACTTTAATCACATCGTAGATTTTCACAGTACCGTTTGAGCGGGGAATCACTTCTTCTCCCCTAGAAAGCTCACCTTTTTCCCACGCTTCTTGATCGCTGACCTCGCACCCCTCTAGCGCCTCGCGGTAAAAACTGCTGAGTTCTCCTAGCTGAGAATCTTTGAGGCCGCGGTAGTCTATCTTTTCTAGCTCGAACACTTCCAATATCGCTCGATTTGCCTCCTGCCACCTGCCCTCGCCATCTTTGAAGCAGACAATATCTGGCATGGCATTGATCAGCGAGTCAAGATAGGAGTTTTCTCGCAGTGCAGTTTCTACCTCGGCCCGCTTGGCGATTTCCCGTTGCAGGTTTTCGTTTGCCGTTTGCAGCGAGTCCTTTAACAAACTTTCTGTAAAAGTTCTTTCTTTAATTACTTCCTGAAGTCTGTGGAGTTCTAGCGACAGCCGCCTGCGGGCCAACAAATTTTCTACCCGCAAGTGCAGTTGGGCGGCATCGAGGGGGGTTGCTATCAAATCGTCAATTCTGCGATCGAGTTGTTTGGCAGGCAGCGAAAAGTGCTCAGAAAGAACAGGTGTTTGGGATTTGCTAAGTAGCAAGAATGGTAAAAATATCGGCTCGGCGGCTGCTTTTAATGTTGCTACCAGCGACCCGATGCGCTCGAAATTTGCCTCATCGAGAATGCACAAGTCAAAAGCGATTTGGGGAATGGGAAATTCGGAATTGGGATCTAAAGCGCGATCGAGTGCGATCACCTCATGCTCGGTGTTGAGGTGTGCGATCGGCAAATTAAGTTGTTGGTGGCGATCGACCAATAATAAAAGACGGCTCATTAGTTTGTTAATTTCCCCATGACTAATGATATGATGTCCGGTAAATTAACCATTCTACGGCTGGTAGTGAGGAATTCAGTCCTCTTGTTTATGAGGACTGAATTCCTCACTACCAACAAATTTTATAGCCCTATATCGACCGGACTCGATCGAAAGTATCAAGGCATTAGACAGCCAGAGTTGAAGACCCAATTCAATAAAAAGTGATAATTGTTTAATTGTTTGTTCGTTCAAAAAATGACTAATTACTGTTGACTAATTCAGTTGGGGGCGGGTTTATATGTATTTGGGTTGGCTGTTCTATTTTGTTTGTTAAACCCGCCCCTACAGACTAATGACTAATGACTAATGACTAATGACTTTTTACGGCATCCCTATCGGAATCAAAGCATCTTCCGGCATACAGGTAGAGTAACGCTCCCCTTCCGATAAAACCGCAATCAGTCGCAGCGACCAGTCGGGCATAATCTGCAAATCAGCCCAGGGCACTGCTACCTCCAAACATTTATCCAGTCCCACTTGGGCCCGGCTGATGCGGGGATGCCACTCATCGCCCTCTCCTGCTTCCTGAAACCAAATCGATTTCGTCAGCAAATTAATTTCTAACTGATGGTGGAATCGGTAGTTTAGCGGTGCTTCGTCAGGTAAACCAGACAGCGGAATCAGACTGTTGTTCATCGTGCGATCGGGATAAAACCAGAACAGATTTAACTCTGGAGGGCAATCAATTCCCGGCCGCACCCCTGCCTTAAAGTCGGCGCGAATGTAAAAATTCAAGTGGTCAACCCCGTACCAAAGCCGCTGAATTGCCGAACTCCGGTGCATCGTACCCCTTGCTCCCCCAACTTCAATCCGACCGGCTTTGTCCCAATCCTGTTCGTTGCCGATACCGTCAATCACCGGGTGAATAAAGCTCATCGGCAGGTGGTCGCCTTGAACCTCGTGCGCCTCTACTTGCCGCCGCACTTCCGGGGGTACGGGCTCGCCGAGAGCTTCGTAAATTGCCGCTACGTGTTCGCGGAATAGCTGGTCGAACATGGCATCTTGGTTCGACGTGTGGCCTTCGCCAAACCACCAGAACCAGTCGGAACCTTCGGCCGCATAAAGCGCTTCCCAAGCTTCTGGATTGGTTTCTTCTGTGGCTTCTGGATGGTTGGCCAGCATTTGTCTCGCGGGCCCTAATATGTCCCAAGCACGATTTTTCGCGGGATCGCCGATCCAAGTTGTGAGGGAACCGTCTACCCAGGAACCGGTGTGCAGTTGGGCGGCGGGTATTGTTTCGGTTGCTGGGAATTGGTCGAGAAATTCCGAGACTGTGACTAATTTGATATCTGGATTGTCGCTGAGAGTTTGATAGAGGGATTCTAAGAACGGTTGACCGTCTTGGGGATAGAATTCCCAGCAATTTTCGCCGTCTAGGGCGATCGTAACTAACCAGGGATTTTCTAAAGCTGTTGGGCCGTCGGACTGTCGGTGTTTGAGAGTTCTGCCGATCGCTTCTAAGTGTCCCACTAAATCTGATGCTGCTTTTTCCGGTTCCATCGAACCGTAGGTAAACCCGATCAAGTCGGACAATCTGTGGTCTCTAAATACTATGGCCAAATCGCCGTCAGGAGTTTCTAAACGGTAAGGGCGATATAACAATTCTGGTTCGTAGACATTCCCCGCCGCGTCGCGGTTGAAAAAGTGTTTAATTGTCGATCCCAATACTGCTTCATCCGAGACTATCCATTTAAAGCCTTGTTTAGCAATATAGGGCAAAATTTCCGGGCTGACGGCTTGTTCCGACGGCCACAAACCGCGCGGTTGGCAATCAAACCGGTCTTGATACATTTCCCAGGATTTTCTCAAGTGTCGCGGAATATCTTCTTCCCACTGAAACCTGTGTTGTGGCAGCGTCATGTTGGGAATAGCTATGCGGCCGCCATTAGTGTCAGCAAGCAGCGGTAAAATCGGGTGCGTGTAGGGGGTGGTAGAGACTTCCAACTGTCCCTCAACTTGCATTTTACGGTGCTGGGGAATGATTCTGGCAAGGATTTCTTTTTGTTTGGAGTAGATGTTTTTTCTGTCTACCAAACTAAAATTTTGTCCTTGTTTCAGCCACCCTGCAATCTGGGGGTCGTCCCAAAACAGCGGGTCAATCCAAGCTAAATTATGCCACGCCAGCAAGTCGCTAAAATCCTGCAACTTCCAGTTTGCCAAACACCACTGAATGCCTTTTTCCTGCCGCTGAGTGTAGAGTTGAGCGTAGCGAGGGTGGGGCTGAATCAGGGTGTGGTAATTGGCGTCAAAGAAGTGTTCTAAAATAAACTCTTGTTCGTGGATGTTTAAAGTTTCTGTTGGCTTTAATGTCACCGCCAAGTAAGGGTCTAATGCTTTGTCTGCAATGCAGTCTTCTATCTGCAAAATCAAGGAAGGAACCAGGTTTACAGTTTGATGCAGCTTGGGATATTTTGCCAGAAGTAGGACTAAATCCAAGTAGTCTTTGACTCCGTGCAAGCGCACCCAGGGCAGTCGGTACTCGGATGCTCCTGTGCTAGCTGATACTCGGGATTTGTAGAGGGGTTGGTGTTGGTGCCAAATGAAGGCTACGTAAAGGGGATGAGACATTGAATTTAGTAATTGGTAATTAAATTTGGTAATTGGTAATTAAACTTGGTAATTGGTAATTGGCAATTAAATTTGGTAATTGGTAACAGTCAACTGTCAACTGTCAACTGGTAATTGGTAACAGTCAACAGTCAACAGTCAACTGTCAACTGCCAACTGCCAATTGCCAACTGACTAATTACATTACCTGTTCGACTTCGGCAATTTCTGGGATAGCCTCGCGCAGGCGACGTTCAATGCCCATTCTCAGAGTCATTGTGGAACTCGGGCAAGAGCCACAAGCTCCTTGCAGTCTCAGGTGTACCACTGGGCCGTCAATTTCTACGAGTTCGACGTTGCCGCCATCGGATATCAGGTAGGGGCGCATTTCATCGAGAACTGTTTCGACGTTATCTCTGGTTAGTGCTAGTGTCATATTTCGCCTCTGTGATGATTTATTGCAGTTGATGAAAGTTCGATTTGACTCAAGGACAGCATTCTCAACCCGCGCGGGATTTAAGAAACCGGGTTTTTTGATAAAATACTTAGGCACTCAGGTGAGCCCGCGGCAGGAAACCCGGTTTCTGTCACGCTGATGCTCGATCCCAATTAGCTCTCTCGTTCGATCGTAGCGTTACTTGCCGCCAAATCAAGTTGATTCTGATACGTTAACCAAAAAAACCCGTTTTATTTAAGAAATCGGGTTTTTGATCGCGCTACACTACTGCTGGTTCTAGCAGTTTGACGTTGGAGTAGTTGAACTCGGTTGTTGTCAGTTGACCTTTTTCTTTGGCTCGAACTACTTGCTTGGTCATGACATAATAGTCGCCTATCTTCTCAAAGGTATCTTCAAATTCGAGTTCTTTGATGATTTCGTCTGTTTGAGGGTTGCGGAAAACGGCATCGTAGTGGCTGGCCAAAGAACCTTCGGGTGTCTCTAAGCTTTTGTGCGTGTCAATTACGAAAGCCATGCGGCCCATCACCCGGCTGACTTGACAAATTGAGAGACCTCGGATTTTATAATTCGATCCCATTGAGTCGCCTTGCACCAAGATGTCCACAGCGTCGGTGCTGTCCTTCTCGCCCAGGGTGAAGCTATTTTTGCCGTGAGATTTTTCAAATGTCGAGCGCTTGCGGTGGGTGACAATATCGCGCATTTGGGTGTAAACGCTTTGCTGCACTTCCTCATCTTCAATGCCGCTGACTTCCACGCTCATGTCGGGTTTGATGGAAACATGACCCGTATATACTTCGTCGCCCTGTTTGAGTTCAATATCGGCACTGTAACCGGGAAAATTGGCATCCCAGGTATAGCGGTGTTCGTAAGCAGCGCGAAACAAATCGCGAGCGTTGGCTTGCTCTGTCATAAATCCCTCTTTCTCTTGACACCCATCTAGTTTAGCTTAACCGCGAGAAGCCCCACATTCACTGGGTAGGGGAGTTACCCGCACTCCTGGCGAGCACTTCTTGGGGGTGCTGCTGGGCTGGCAATTAGGGCGCAACAAGAATTTACTTTCTCTAACGGTTGCTATGATTTGAAAATAAAGTCACAAAATGCCTGGTTATTGAGAGCGCTATGGGTCGATCGCCAGACACCAGTCTTAGTTATGGGTTATGTTGAAAAAACTTGTGTCCGCTTTTTAGGGGTTGCACCCGCAGGCAACTATTAGATTCCCCCCTTAATAAAATGCTAGAAACTGTCTACAAACACTTAGAGACATTGCAGGAACAAGCTAGAAAATTGCCACACCCCCAACAGGCAATTTTCACAAAAACTTTGGAATATTTATCAAATTCTTTACAGGAAATGGCAGCCAGCCGTATGTTTGAAAGCGCGACAAATAACGCAGCAAAGCTGGTTGAAATAGAAAAAAATAATCGCCTCTTGGAACGCACTGTAGCCCAGCAAGTAGGGCAAATTAGACAACTACGGGAGGAGTTGGAAAAACAAATCAGCCAGCATCGCAGGGACACTCAAGCATTAACTAAAAGTGAAGCCAAACTGCAAGCTATGCTGCGTAATTCTCCCGATCTAATTAGCATTGTCGGCTCCGACGGGCGAGTTCGATACCACAGCGGAGCCCTACAACGGCTTTTGGGTTACAACCCAGAAGAAAGAATTGGCAAATTTCACGGCGAGTTAATTCATCCAGACGATTTGCTGGCTTGGCAGGGGTATTTTGGTAAGTTGTTAGAAGCTCCCGGAATTGGGGGGGCGATCGAATATCGGAAACGCCACGCTGACGGTTATTGGGTCTACATGGAGTCGATAGGTAACAGTTTGGTTTACGATTCTAGCGTGCAGGGAATTATAATTAATTCGCGGGAAATAGGAGAACGAAAGCAAGCCGAAATCGCAGTCAGAGAGTCGGAAGTCCACTACAGAGTTATGTCGCAAATTACTTCGGATTTTGCCTATTCTTTTAAGGGACTGCCAGACGGTAAGTTCTCCTGCGAGTGGGTAACAGAAGCTTTTGAGCGCTGCATCGGGATCGTTACTGAAGAATTAGAATCGTTTGGTTGGTGGAACTCCGAACTCGTTCATCCCGACGACAGGGAAATGTTAATTAAACAGTTAGAAGGCTGTACTTTCAGCCGCACTGGAGCTAATGAGTATCGCATTATTAATCAAAAAGGCGAGGTGCGCTGGGTACGGGACTATTGGCAAGTGGTGTGGGACAAAACTGCTGAACGGATTGTCCGTTTGTGGGGGGCTTGTCAGGAAATTACCGATCGCAAGCAAGTAGAATTGAAACTGCAACTCGTTAACCAAGTTTTGCAAGCCCAGATAGCATCGGCGCCGTTGGCGATTAACTGTACCAGCAATGACGGCAATACCGTTGTTTGGAACCGCGCCGCCGAACAACTTTTTGGCTGGAGTGCGGCTGAGGTTTTAGGGAAACCTTTACCGAATATTCCTGAAGGCCAAAAGCAAGATTTTTACGCGCTGCTAAAGTCTGCGTCTAATGGCAAACCGCAAAACGGTTTGGAAATATCTTTGTTGAAAAAAGACGGTAGTTCGATCGATGTTTGGCTTTGGGCCGCCCGGGTGCGAGATGCGGGCGGCCAGACTGTCGGCAGTATTAACATATTTTCTGATCTTTCAGAACGCAAGCGCATAGAGGAAGAGCGCCAAAAGCTAGCAGCGATGAAAGATATGGAGGAGCCTTTTTGGGCGCGCTATGTCAGCCCTCCAAAAACTCCGAAAAAAAAGGGCGATGGGTAATCTGAGCAAGCACAAGTTAAGAGCATAAAAAGTGTGAAACTGCAATCTTATGCTTGCAATATCATTTTCGGTAAAATAACCTATTTCATGGGAGTCGTTTGAGCGGACATAATATGATAAATACACCCGGCTGCTCGGTGTAGTAGTTGCTATGCTGTACTGTGTAAAACGATAATTCCCTAAAAAGAATTGATTAACCAGCTACCGAATTGATTGAGGGAATTTATAGATAAAGTGTCAGCTTTTTCAGGCGGAAAACTTGTTGGCAGAGTAAATATTAGACTTGTTAAATACGCTACTAGAAGGTTTACTGATGCCCAGATTTCTCCTGGGTTCTGAAAGTGGCTAACTCTGTGTGAGTCTGGCAAGCTTCACTTAACTCAATGTAATCTAAGATATTGGAAATTACCTGAGAAAGGTGGATAGCGGAACGGTGAGCTTCTTGGATAAAATCTCTCTCCTCGATCGGGTCGTCAGCTTGGTCGTCTATGGTTAGTTGTAGATAGCCGATGATGTGATTTAGGGGAGTGCGGAGCTCGTGGGACGCCTTCAACAAAAATTGCTTTTTGAGCTGAGATAGTCCTTGTACTCGCTTGCTGCGCTCTTGGTAGAGGGTAGCGAGGGCGATCGCACTTCCTACTTGCTCGGCCAGTTCTTGTGCGAATTCGATCTGGCATTGAGTCCAAGGTCGATCGCCATTACCCTGCCCAGACGATCGGCCCTCGCACCGATGCAAGCTAATTATGCCGTTAGGTTGCTCTTGATAAGCGGTAGCCACCACTAGCAGCGACTGCGGCCCAAAAGGGTCATTGGCTGCAAAGGACTCTACTACCACCGGTTCGAGGGTGGCTAGAGCTTGAAGGAAATGAGGTGCTGCTGTGAGCGAGATTTCCATTCCCAGCATCGGTAAAAATGGTTCTTGGCAGTATTCAGCAGCTACTTTGACTTGCAGGCTAGAACTTTCATAGGGACAAAGGATACAGCGGCTGACGCCTAGTGTTTCTCCCAGACTGTTAACTGTTTGCTGCCAGATGGTATTGAGGTCCAAGGTTCGACGAATATTTCTGCCAATTTGGAGTAAAAGCTTTTGCGATTGAGCTGATATTTGCTGATTCATAGCAACCCTTTTTCTACTAGACTGGCAAAAGTTTACCACTCCGGCAACAGAGCTGGGAGTTACTGAATTTGCCAGCCTGCCACTGTCCGACTTATGGATTACGTAATTCTACTTAAATATTGCCACAGACCGTCAAACATTACTAACTATTTGCGCTGTCTTTACAAGATATTTATGATTTTCAAATAGAAGGGAGAGCGTCCTGTTTTCTTAAAAATCCTTTACAGTAGGGGATTGGAAAGCTGAATCAGTGCTAAAAGTAGGCATTAAGTTCTTGTCAAGTTGGCGGTTTGTGGCGGTTTACTAGGAGGTGTGGGCTACCAGCCGACAGATTAAAGATGAGCTGTTATCCGTATCCCCCGGATTTGATTTATGCCAATTCTGGGTGGGGATCGGAAGTGGCGTGGGTGATCAATATGAGTCCAAAACTCCCAAGGAGGGAGCTGGGCGACGGATAAAAGTCAAAATTGATACGCTGGTGGGCGATCGAACTGTGTTTATAGGATAATTACCAATTATTGATGACTTTTATTCACGCAACGGAACTTACGAATACAGAAATATAGCAATTTGTAAGTGAGTCCGGTAAAGTTTGGTAATTGGTAATTGGTAAGAAAGCTAGGGAGTACCTCACGAAAGTTGAGAACCGCTCTCGCAGTTTTTTTTCGGCTTCCTGATTCCCTCTTGCTTCTTAATTTTTGCTGATTGCTGATTGCTGATTCCTTCAACGTCCCGATGACCAATTACTGATGATTAATTACCGATGATTAATTTTTAAATAGTGGTTCTTGATAAAGCGGCACAGTAAAAGTAACCGTCGAGCCGAGTCCTTCTCCCATACTGTAAAAATTTACTGTACCCCCCATTGCTTCTACCAGTTTTTGAGAAATAGCCAACCCCAAACCGGTGCCGCCGTATTGCCTGGTACGATCGCCATCCACCTGAAAAAACGACTCAAATAATTTATCCTGCTTGTCGAGAGAAACGCCAATGCCAGTATCAGCGACTCGGATTTTTACCATTCCGGGGAACTGCTGGTTGTGAACAGTCACCTTTTTCTTAATAACCTCGGCACTGATACGAATTCCCCCTTCCCCGGTAAATTTAATTGCATTGCCCGTGAGGTTCAAGATTACTTGAAGCAGGCGTTGGTAGTTGCCATACAAAATAATCTCGTCCTCCACAGCGGGTTTTTGGATTTGAAATTGCAATCGCTTTTGCTCGACTTGAACCCGTGTAAAGTTCTCAACTTGTTGCAACAGTTCACCGAGTTTGACGGGAGCGAGGTCTAACTCCATTTTGCCAGCTTCGATTTTAGCGACATCCAAAATATCGTTAATCACATTGAACAAATGTACTGCTGATCGGTAAGCTTCTTCGATAAATTGGTGCGCTTCTTCGGGGTCATCTGCCATGCCGTCCATAAGCAGTTTTAGGAAGCCGAGGATGCCGTTGAGGGGGGTGCGGAGTTCGTGAGAAGTATTGGCAAGAAATTGACTTTTAAGTTGGGAAAGAGCTACGGCTTCGGCGCGAGCCTGTTCTAATTCTTGGTAAAGTGTAGCGTGGGCGATCGCACTGCCGACTTGAGCGACTAACTCGCGGGCGAATTCGAGTTCGAGTGGACTCCATTTCGGGGAACTGCCACAGCGGTGCAAACATATCAGTGCATTGGGTTGGTCTTCATAGGAGGTAGCTGCTACTAGCACGGAATGGCGGTGGAAGGGATCGGTGGCGGGGGAGGCGTAATCGACTGCTACTGGTTTTAAGGTGGCTAAAGTTTGAATCCACCCTGGCTGTTCAGCTGCGCGCAGTTCTAATCCCAGCATAGAAGAGTAAGCTTCTTGGCGGTATTCAGCTACTACTTTAAAAGTTTTTGATTGGAGATTTTCGATTTGAGTGGGGGAAATCCGGAGCGAGGGATCGCGAGCTATTGACTGTTGTAATTCGGCTGCTGTGGCGGTTAAATTTCGCTGATTTTCTGAGGTAAGGAAGGGGGATATTTCGAGATTTTCGCTGTCTTTTTTGTAGGAACAGATGATGCAGCGACTAGCGTTTAAAACTTGACCCAAACTGTTAACAGTTTGCTGCCAAATGGTTGCTAAATCGAGGGTTTTGTGCAGGTTTTGAGCGATTTGGGAGATGATTTTACGATCGATTTCCGAGTAGGGAGGGAGCGATCGACCGGGAATACGGCTCGCTGGAAGCGACATTTGTTGGCGGGCGTCCAAGGGGGATGGCAAAGCTCGATAGAGCATGAATTCTGGGGAATCTGGCCGTCTGTCTGTGGGTTTGTCAGACAGCAGCCTTCCCATAACTAAGACTTTTGCAGCTTTGCCGTTTGAGTCGATCGCCGGAGTGAGTGTCAAATCGAAGAGCAAATATTGTCCGGCGTGGCAAAATGGATAGCTGAATCGTTGCGGCACGAGGGTTTCGAGCGCTCGTCGCAGGATATCGAGATAAGGCGCAGGGGCGATGGGTTGCAGGGTTTCGCTGAGGGGGCGATCGACAATTTGTTCTGCTGTAAGGTTGTACTGTTCGGCTTTCTGCCAATAAAAAGATAGATATCGACCAGAGGCGTCTTGGGTAAATACTAATTCTGCTCCTAACTCTTGAAAAAAGGCTGTAGAGGCGAAGCTCGATCGCCGGAAATCTGTGTTAGAGTCCATCAGAGTAGGGGATGAAAGTAGTTCGGATTTTGGAGGTTTGAGTTTTTAATAAACAACTCAATACTCCCCATTGTTTAGCGCTTATACTGTTAATTTGTGAGTTATTAATTAATTAAAAAGTGGTTGGCTTTTTAATTAAAACATTGCTCGCTCAAAACTCACCATTTGCAAAAATTTTAGGCTTCTACTATTGACTTTTGAGTGATTAATGAACTCATCAAATATTAAATTTTTAATTCTGAACTCAACTCAAAACTCACAACTATTCGTGTTCAGCCGTTTTGGGTAATTTAAAGATAAAAATTAAGATTGAGAAATTAGGAATCTGCACCGATTAACTATCAAGTGTGAAAATTACGCCAAAATATGAGGCTGCGAACAACTCTAGTCAGGGAATGGCTCACGCATTTTTTGCCTCACCTGAAATAGTTCCGAGGTTGTGATTTAGCCGAGTTCACTCGCCCACCACCTGTAGCTTTAGCCACGAAATCTGCAGGAGATCGCCGGCGCGAACTAAATTTCACAGCCCGCAGATTTGCGCGCCGTCTGGGCCCAGAGCACCTCAGTCGTTCCACTCACCGCGTGGCGGGACTGGGGGGTTGCGGCGCAAACCCAGAGCCAGCTCGTCTTCGCGGCGCTCGCCTCTGAGCCACTGCTTGATTGCTGTTTCAATGACTTTGCTGGGGTCATTCGTCAAGTGCTTAATTTGGTCTAGCAGTTCAGGATCGATATGGATGGACAGTTCGACTTTTTCTGACGAACTGTGGGATGGTATTCTTGAGTCGCTCATAGTTAAAAAATCCTAGTTTTAATTCTTAAGTTTCAATTCTTTTGATGACAACCGACTGGACTAGATATTTGAAGTCCCTGATTTGCACCCAACCTTTCCTCAACCGCTTAACCGCTTTCTGTACAATGAGAGAGAGAAAAGTTTTTTCCTTTTGCGTGTCCGGGCTCGGTCGGACACTTGAAAGGGTAATAACTGATACTCTTGAGGTTTGCCTCAGTTGTGGTTTCATCTCAATCCCCAGTAAGAGGTTGAAGTAAGCACTCTACTCTTGCTTGTGTGATCATACAACAAAAAGTATCCTTTGCCGATTAGCTCTTCGATAAAAAACATGACTAACGTTCCTGTATCTCGCATTCGTAATTTTTCGATTATTGCTCACATCGACCACGGAAAATCCACCTTGGCCGATCGCCTGTTGCAGGCGACTGGGACTGTGCAGGCACGGGAGATGAAGGAGCAGTTTTTAGACAATATGGATCTCGAACGCGAACGCGGCATTACGATCAAGCTGCAAGCGGCTCGGATGAATTACACTGCCAAGGACGGTCAGGAGTACGTGCTCAACCTGATCGACACTCCCGGACACGTGGACTTTTCTTACGAGGTGTCGCGATCGCTCGCTGCTTGCGAAGGGGCGCTGCTGGTGGTAGACGCATCTCAAGGCGTGGAAGCACAAACCTTGGCAAATGTCTACCTTGCCTTGGGAAATAATTTGGAAATTATTCCAGTTTTAAATAAAATTGACCTGCCGGGGGCAGAACCGGAACGGGTAAAAGGGGAAATTGAAGAAATTATCGGTCTGGACTGTAGCGGGGCGATTGAGGCTTCGGCTAAGGAAGGAATTGGTATAGATGAAATTTTGGAGTCGATCGTCGAATTGGTGCCGCCGCCGCAGGATACTGTTGATAAACCGCTCAGGGCGCTAATTTTTGACAGTTATTACGACCCTTATCGCGGGGTAATTGTGTATTTCCGGGTGATGGACGGAAGTGTCAAAAAGGGCGATCGAGTTTTGTTGATGGTTTCGGGTAAGGAATATGTCATCGATGAATTGGGCATCCTTTCACCGACTCAAGTTCAAGTAGACGAACTGCACGCGGGGGAAGTTGGTTATCTGGGCGCGGCAATTAAAGCCGTAGCTGATGCTCGCGTCGGCGATACGATTACTTTGGTCAAAAAGCCGGCACCGGAGCCTTGGCCGGGTTATACAGAAGCAAAACCGATGGTTTTTTGCGGCTTGTTCCCGATCGATGCTGACCAATTTCCCGATTTGCGGGAAGCTTTAGAAAAACTCGAACTCAACGATGCAGCGCTTTCTTACGAACCGGAAACTTCGAGTGCGATGGGATTTGGTTTCCGCTGCGGTTTCTTGGGTTTGCTGCACATGGAAATTGTGCAAGAAAGACTGGAGAGAGAATACAATTTGGATTTGATTGTTACGGCTCCTTCTGTGGTTTATCAAATCACAACAATTAAAGGGGAAGTGTTAACAATTGACAATCCCAGCCACTTGCCAGATCCTCAGTATCGCGAGAAAATAGAGGAACCTTATGTGCGGGTAGAAATGCTGTCGCCAGAAACTTATGTGGGCGCGCTGATGGAACTGTCTCAAAGTCGGCGGGGCATTTTTATGGATATGAAGTATCTGAGTCAAGGCCGAACTACGCTGGTTTACGAGTTGCCTTTGGCGGAGGTGGTGACGGACTTTTTCGATCAGATGAAATCGCGATCGCGCGGTTATGCGAGCATGGAGTATCACCTCATCGGTTATCGCGAAAATCCGTTAGTGAAAATGGACATTTTAATTAATGGCGATCCGGTTGATGCTTTGGCAATGATCGTACACCGCGATAAGGCTTACAATGTGGGCCGCGGATTGACGGAAAAACTCAAGGAGTTGATTCCTCGCCACCAGTTTAAGGTGCCAATTCAAGCGACAATTGGCGCAAAGGTGATTGCTTCGGAACACATTCCGGCTTTGCGGAAAGATGTGTTGGCGAAGTGTTACGGCGGTGATATTTCGCGGAAGAAAAAGTTGCTGCAAAAGCAGGCGAAGGGTAAGAAGCGGATGAAGTCTGTGGGTACTGTGGATGTGCCGCAGGAGGCTTTTATGGCTGTGCTGAAGCTCGATCGAGATTCGTAATCTGTGTGGCTTTTTGTCAGGAACAGGCTTTCGGGCCTGTGTCACAAACAGTCAGTATTCTTGTCGGTTCTAGGAACAGGCTTTCCGGTCTGTTCCACAAATGGGGTTCTAGGAACAGGCTTTCCGGCCTGTTCTACCTTTTGCAGATTAAGGGCGATCGCTCTTGACCAAAGAAATTGGTTGAGCTAAACTAAAACTTAGTTTAAATTTCTTATAGTAGATGCACATAATCAGCTACAAACGGGTGCGTGAATACAGCGAAACTCATGCTGATTGCGGGGAAGCTTTGGATAACTGGTTTAAAATTGCTAGCAAGGCTAAATGGTCTAACTTAATTGAGGTACAATCTGTTTTTCCTCAAGCCGAAGCAGTTGGGGGGTTTACAGTTTTTAATGTCAAAGGTAATAATTATCGATTAATAGTTAGTATTGATTATAAAACCCAATTAATTTATATCAAATATATTCTTACCCATGCTGAGTATGATAAGGAGAAATGGAAAAATGACCCTTACTTTTAATCCAGATAAATACAAAGAGTTATTGTCTCTGTATCAGCCTAAAATAATTAGAAATGAAGCGGATAATGAGAAGGCTCTGGCTATGGTGGAAGAGTTGATGCACCGGGGCGATCGCACTCCAGAAGAAGACGAGTTATATGAATTGCTGATTGCATTAATTGAAAAATTTGAGCAAGAATGCTATGCACCGGGAGCCACAGCTACCCCTAATTCAATATTGCTGTTTTTGATGGAACAAAGAGAGTTACAACCTGCGGATTTGGTGGGAGTTATGGGGTCTGAAAAAAGAGTGTATGAAGTGGTTAATGGTGAGGGAGATATTGGCAAAGAGCTGGCATTGGTTCTGGGAAGTTTTTTTCATGTAGAGCCGAGTTTGTTTTGTAATTAATGGAAGTAGAGTATAAGAGAAAAATAAGAAGTTGAAATAAGTGAAATTATGGCTGCAGCGTCAGTGGCGATCGCCCGCTCGCATCACAGCTTACTACAACTTAAACAAAAATGCTTTTTTGAAACTCGCGCCGAATTTCATCTACAACTTTGCGATCGCTCAAATCGCGATGCCACCAGTGGCTACAGCCATCTTGACAATATTTGCAGTACCTGCGCCCATCGGCAATTGCCAATAAACTCATTAACAGGAAAAAGGTTTTGATAAATTCAGAGGGCGGCAGTTTCAAAAGCTTTGCCATTTGTTCTTTTAATCGCCCTCTACTCAGCAACACACAAGGGGTGTAAGTTGGGCGAAGTTTTGATTTGGCAATAGCTAGGGAAACATCTTCTTCTCGCGCCCCTGCTTGGAGGGTCATGTAGGATAGCCGCTGCAATATTTCCTCCTGGTCTTCGGTTTGGAAGCTTAAAAACCAGTTTTTTGCATCTTCTTGGCTAATTAATTCTTGTTGAATTTGATTGATTGTAATTTCATCGGCTAGATTCATTTGCCTCTCCTAAGTCTGGCTCAAATATAACGTGAGGTTCTCCTGAGATGAGGGAGCCAGTAAAAATATCGATTCCAGTTTCTCGACCTGAACTATTAATTTCGCCCCCACTTGTACCGCGAGGAACAGAACTGCGAGCGGAATGTCGCTGGCGAGAGTTACCTAACATTATATAGTCCCAGTCAGAAGTTGGCGTACTTGTCCCGTTTGCTCGACTGCCAACAACTATGATGGTTTGTTTTGTCCGATCGGCTGCATTCTAAATTCTCCTGGCATCTTCTGGAGATATGCCTGCTTCTTGCCATGTTTTTACACCTCTCATTTAATAAATATTAGCAGAATGACGCTAGGGGCGATCGCACTTTTGGACATTAAGGGCGATCGCACTTTTGCAAATAAACCATCAGAGATTACTGATTATTCTTACGATCTAGAACTACCTTACCGCCTAAAAGTCCACAAATTGCAACCACACCTATTTTATAAGTATCATTACAAGTGTTAATAATGCTAGCTTGCTCAGGAGATATAGATTCTTGCATACTAAGCGATAAAGATACTCCTCCAGAAAGTAAGGTAAGACAAGTAACAGTGGTGAAGACGACTTTCTCGAAACGAGAGGGAGTACGAGTCAATTTAGTAGATTTGGGTTTAGCAGATGTCATATTTGGTTGAGCTTTCATAATTGCTACCTTTTGATTGGTGATGTTTTAATCATAAAGGGCAAAACCTTGAAAGCCAAGGTGTGTATGGGTTTCAAATACTATGAGTTTGATATGCGTTTAGGATGCGTTTGGTTGGCGATCGCTCGCTATAATACTTAAAAGGTCTGTAATTTAGGTATGCCACAACCAACGCTCACAGCATCTAAGGCGGGAATCGCAAAAGCAACAATTGCTCTCACAGGCAAAAGCTGGAGTCGCGAAGACTTAGCCGATTACGTCGTGGTGGAAGGCAAAACTCTCCAGAAAAGCATCAGTCCTCAAACAGTTAATAATTTTTTCACCGGCAACAGAGTCAAACGCCAGTATTTTGTTGGAATTTGCAAGGCTTTAGGATTGGATTGGCAAGAAATTAAAAAGCTTAATACAACCACATCGCCCCAAACATCCTTACCAAATGACAATCCAATAGCAGAATTAGAACAGCTAAATATCAACCACAATAATCCTTTTATTCCCCAGCATGGCAAGATAGACGATCCGCGATTTTTCTTTGGCAGAGAAAGGGAAATTCGGCGGGTATTCGAGACGCTCAATAGTGGCAGTAGCGTAGCAATCATTGGCGAAAGAGCGATCGGCAAAAGTTCTCTGCTACAAGCCATTTACCGAGAAGCACCACATCAACTCCATCATCCGCGCCAACCCATTTACCTCGATTTAAAAAATGTTTGCGATGAAGATGACTTTTACGGTGCTTTATGCCACAAAGCGGGTATCGAGACAGTGAAGGGATATTTACTAGAACGGGCTTTAGAATCGCACCGATTGCTATTGCTTTTAGATGAAGTCGAGAAAATGACCTGGCATGGATTTACTAACCAAGTACGCGGTCAATTGCGGGGTTTGGCGGAGGGAAATAACGCACCTTTGCGTCTAGTTGTCGCCGCCTGCACCTCTCTCGATACGCTGTTTCCTGACAGTCAAGACAAAAATATGACATCTCCTTTTAAAGGGATTTGTATTGAGGAAACTCTGAAGCAATGGGATGAAGAAATCAGCCGTGAATTTATTGCTAGTCGCCTCCAGGCTTCCTGGTTAACACCTGTTGCTCAGCCCGTGAATTTTACTGAGGAAGAAATGGCCGAGTTAATTGCTGAAAGTGGCGGCTATCCTCAGAAATTGATGCAGTTGTGCTATCAAACTTATGCTGGTTATATCAACTAAGACTTACACATCGGGGCCCAGAAACCGGGTTTTTTAGGAAAATATTTCGTTAGAGCACCGCAGATTCGGTAAAAAACCCGGTTTCTCACCACCCGTGCGTAAGTCCTGTTTATTCATCCCCACCTATTTATGAGTCAAAAAGATCGCCCTGTTCCTCGGTTAGATTTAGCTCCCAAACTGAAGCGTCCTCTTTCTTTGTGGAATCCTTTAGATTACCTGCGATTGTTTTATTGGGTGTTTTTCTTTCCTCAAGCTGTGGGGTGGTATGAGTCTACTTTTGGGGGGGAATCTAATTTAAAAGACGCGAAAACCTGGCGAGAAAAGCGGGAGTGGTTGCGTCAAAATTCCGTCCAGCGTCAGTTAATTCTACAAGCCTTGATGTTAATCATTGTTATCCCCGTAGGCTTGAGTAGATTTTTCGAGGAAATAGGCATTTCTATCGATTGGTCCGGCGTGGCGTCGGGCGTGGCGTTGGGCGTGACCTTGGGCGTGACCTTGGGCGTGGCGCGGGGCGTGGCGCGGGGCGTGGCGTCCGGCGTGGCGTTGGGCGTGGCGTCCGGCGTGGCGTGGGGCGTGGCGTGGGGCGTGGCGTTGGGCGTGGCGTTGGGCGTGGCGTTGAGCGTGGTGTTCGGCGTGGTGTTCGGCGTGGTGTTGAGCCTGGCGGTGGCGTCGGGCGTGGCGTCGGGCGTGGCGTCGGGCGTGGCGTCGGGCGTGGCGTCGGGCGTGGCGTCGGGCCTGGCGTCGGGCGTGGGGTTGGGCATGGGGTTGGGTGTGGCGTCCGGCGTGGGGTTCGGCGTGGGGTTGGGCGTGGCGTCCGGCGTGGCGTCCGGCGTGGCCTTGGGCGTGGCGTGGGGCGTGGCGTCCGGCGTGGACTCCGGCGTGGCGTCCGGCGTGGCGTTGGGCGTGGGGTTCGAGGTGGCGTTCGGCGTGGGGTTGGGCGTGGGGTTCGGCGTGGGGTTCGGCGTGGGGTTCGGCGTGGGGTTGGGCGTGGGGTTGGGCGTGGCGTTCGGCGTGGCGTTCGGCGTGGCGTTCGGCGTGGCGTTCGGCGTGGCGATCGCACGTCCTGAAAATTGGCTTTTCGCTTTACCGTTCACCCTACTCCAGCGTCAACAGCAAAATAGACAATTTCCTCACATTACCCCACTTCCCCTTCCCTACCTATCTTCTCAAATAGCTAATTGGCTGAGCCGGGATTGGGAAACAGGATTGCACAACATTAACCAATTACTAGGATTTACCCTTCAGTTTATCCCTGTTGTTAAAGCTGTAAATCGTGTACTGGCAGAGACACCAAAAGAACAACTTATCTATCGCGTCGCTCAATTATCAGAAGATATTTATGATTGGAAGTTGGTGCGTTTTGCCTCAGCTTCTCTAAGTGAAGTAATGAAGTCAAAAGCAGTAGAAGGTTTGTTAATCCTACCTTGGCGACAACAAATTCAAGCTCGTTTTCAAACAGAAATTCGTTTAAATACTCATGCCAGTGCCTCTGCCGCTGGTTTCTGGTATCTCCACGAGCAAAAACCAGACAAAGCCACAGAAGCTTTCGCTGTAGTGCGAGATCTGCTTTATGGAGACGAGATGTTTACCTTAGCGCAGATTCTCACAGATTTTCACCAAACAGCAGCAGAACTAGCCGAGATTGCTTCCCTGAAGCTGCCTGCTTCCCCAAATCCACCTCTGCTGCGTGAGACTACTTGGGAAGCAATTGCTTCTCTACGGCGGGTAACTGCCGATGTTCAAGTCGTCCAGAATAGCCTATCTCGTTCTGCCCGTTCCCTTGCCCTCAACCGAGCATTAGGTGAGCTTGAAACTATCCTCGATCGTCCAGATATTATCCCACAATGTGAACGAATTTTAATTATTAAAACTGCCAAAAAATGGCAACAAATATTACTGCAAGTCACCGGGAAAATCGGAGATATTTCGATTACTCAACCTGTCAGTATCCCCTATATAATTGGCGATCCAGTCCAAGGCAATCTATTTGTCGGCCGCGAAGACATCATCAGACAGCTAGAGGAGTTGTGGGTAAAAGGCAATCCGCTTCAATCTGTGGCTCTCTACGGTCATCGGCGGATGGGAAAAACTTCGATTTTATTGAATGCTAGCAACTGCTTAGGCTCAAAAGTACAGGTGGCTTATGTCAATTTGCTGCGGGTAGGAAATTGCTCTCAAGGAGCCGGGGAATTGCTAATATTCATCACCGATGCCATTGCCAAAACAGTCAAGATTGCACCTCCTGCCGATCGCGATTTACTCGATTTACCCTATCTCACTTTTGGACGCTACATCGAACAAGTAATAGCAAATGTAGAAAGTGGATTAATCATTGCTTTAGACGAGTTTGAAAAAATTGAAGAATTGATTGACGCTGGGAACATCAATCAAGATTTTATCGGTTTTTTGCGAGGGATGGTGCAAATGAGTTCTAAAGTAGCCTTTGCTTTTGCCGGATTGCACACCTTGGATGAAATGACCCAGGATTATTTCAATCCTTTTTTTGCTAGCATTATCCCCATCCGAGTAGGTTTCCTGAGTCTAGGTGCAACTCGCGAAGTTTTAGCCAATCCCGATGATGATTTTCTCCTCGACTACAAACCAGAAGCACTCGATCGCATTTATGAACTAACTCATGGTCAACCCTACCTCACGCAATTGGTAGGATTTCTGTTAGTCCGCCTCTACAACGACCAAGTATTTGAAATCGGACGCCCCCGCGATCCAATGTTTACACTAGAAGACGTAGCAACAGTCATCAATGACCCGGAATTCTTCAGCCGAGGTCGCTACTATTTTACAGGAGTTTGGGGTCAAGCAGCCCAAGGCGCATCGGGACAACAGGAGATTTTAAAAGCCTTAGCACCTCACTTAGAAGGAATGAATCTCGACACGCTGAGTCAAGAAACAGGGATGGATGAGACAAGTTTACAGGAACCACTAAAAACTCTCGAACGCCACGATGTGGTTAGAGAAAGTGATGGTTGCTACTGTATTACTGTCGAACTATTCCGCCGCTGGGTTCAGATGTCATTGGGAGGGAAGGCATAGTTAGTTATCCCTGTGAGTATTCGGCGGTTGAAACCAATCCTACACAAACGAAGTCCGAGCAGAGGGGGACTAAGAGAAAAGCTATAAAATTAATATTACTCTTATGCCAAATATTTACATTACTGGCGGTTCTAATGGTTCAGGTAAAACAAAAGTTTTCCTGAGATTATTACCCTAATTTTCTGTTGAGAACGTTTTGAATATGTCAATGCAGATGTGATCGCCGCCGGAATGTCCTAATTCACTGCTGAGTCAGTTGCATATCCTCGCAGGACGCTTAATGATACAAAGACTGCGAACTTGATCAGACTCTGGTACTGATTTCGCCTTCGAGACAACTTTAGCGCCTCGTAACTTTGCTCGATTCTTGAGAAACTGTAAAACTAAAGGCTACACAATCAACCTGATTTATTTCTGGCTGCAATCTCCAGAAATCCCAATTGAACGGGTGCAACCCTGAGTTGAAAGTGGCGGACATTCTATTCGCGAAATCGACATAACTTCTCTCATATTGCTTTTGAGATAAATCGACCCTCGTTTTTTCAAATAAGCCTGTGAAGCGCAGCTATCCCCTAGGGCATCGCCCAACCTCCAACCGAAGTCATCAAATAACCAATAATCACTAACAAATAACAGAACTGATGTCAACAGTGTTTTTTCGGAAATATTAAAGCTTAAATAAAAATTGCTACCGACATTTGCGAATTTTAGCACTTTGTTCAAATACTTTGAACAAAGTGCTAAGTTAATTAAAGATTCTATAAAAGTGAGGCATAAGTCTTTACATTGTCGATCGCAATTTTGTTATTCTATTAGTAAGTTTCATCCGAGCGACTGAATTTTTGTACTCCAGTCCTACCCCTAAACAGAACGGCAGTTTCCACAATGAGAATTTTAGTCACAGGCGGTGCGGGTTTCCTCGGTTCCCACCTAATCGATCGCTTAATGGCCCAAGGACATGAGGTAGTCTGCCTGGATAATTTTTATACGGGGACTAAACGCAATATCCTCAAATGGCTGGACAACCCGTTTTTTGAGCTGATCCGCCACGACATCACGGAACCGATTCGGTTAGAGATAGATCAGATTTACCATCTGGCCTGTCCCGCTTCCCCCATACACTATCAGTACAACCCTGTCAAGACCATTAAAACAAATGTCATCGGCACGATGAATATGTTGGGATTGGCAAAACGGGTAAAAGCCAGATTCTTTCTTGCCTCCACTTCCGAAGTGTACGGAGATCCTGATGTCCATCCGCAAACAGAAGATTATCGCGGCAACGTTAATTGTATAGGAATTCGCAGTTGTTATGACGAAGGCAAACGAGTAGCTGAAACCTTATCTTTTGATTACCACCGTCAAAATGGGGTAGACATTCGAGTTGTACGAATCTTCAATACCTACGGCCCCCGGATGTTGGAAAATGACGGCAGAGTAGTGAGCAATTTTATTGCTCAAGCTTTGCGGAATCAACCGCTGACAGTATACGGCGACGGTTCCCAAACCCGGAGTTTCTGCTACGTTTCTGATTTGGTGGAAGGATTTATTCGCTTGATGAATAGCGACCAAATTGGGCCGATGAATTTGGGGAATCCAGGCGAATACACTATATTGGAACTGGCACAAAAAATTCAAAACACAATTAATCCAGGGGCAGAAATTATCTTTAAACCGCTGCCAGAAGATGACCCGAAACAGCGACAGCCGGATATTACTCGTGCTAAAAATTGGTTGGGCTGGGAGCCGACTGTGCCGCTGGATCAAGGTTTAGAGTTGACTATAAAGGATTTTCGCGATCGCATTGAGGGAAACAAACAGTAGAGACTGCCGAGTTGTAGGGGCAAACTCCCCGTAGTTGGCCTCACTAAGGGTAGGCACAGGGGCAGTACCCCTACAAACTGTTTTTCCTTCTTTCTTTCATCTGATTTATTTACTAGCTTTGAGGAGATTTCTATGCACGTTTGCGTCATCGGTACAGGATACGTTGGCTTAGTCACCGGCACTTGCTTGGCCCACATCGGCCACCACGTCATTTGCGTAGACAACAACGAAGAAAAAGTTAAATTAATGAAGTCTGGACATTCGCCCATTTTTGAACCCGGACTGTCTGAATTAATGTCTTCTGCATCTGAATCTGGCAATTTAGAATTTACTTCGGATTTAGCAGCCGGAGTGGCTCACGGGGACATTTTATTCATTGCCGTGGGGACGCCTCCTTTGCCTACTGGGGAAAGCGATACTCGCTACGTGGAAGCGGTTGCTCGCGGAATTGGAGCTCACCTCGACGGCGATTACAAAGTAATCGTAAACAAGTCAACGGTGCCCATCGGTTCGGGGGATTGGGTGCGAAGAATTGTACTAGACGGTTTAGCAGAACGTCAAAAACCTCAAAGCGGTGATGGCGCTACTGGTGAGGAAGTCGCAGCCAAAACGGGTGTTCAATTTGATGTGGTTAGCAACCCGGAGTTTTTGCGGGAAGGCTGTGCTGTTTTCGATACTTTTAATCCCGATCGCATTGTTCTCGGCAGCAACTCTCGGCGGGCTATGGATATGATGCTACAGTTATACCGGCCGATTGTCGATCGCAAGTTTGCAGAAAATCAGTCTTTGCCGGAGGTTCCTGTGGTGATGACTGATATCAGTTCAGCGGAGATGATTAAGTACGCAGCTAATGCTTTTTTGGCTACGAAGATTAGCTTTATTAATGAAGTTGCTAATATTTGCGATCGTGTCGGTGCAGATGTTAGTCAAGTTGCCCGAGGTATCGGTTTAGATTCACGGATTGGCAACAAGTTTCTTCAAGCTGGCATTGGTTGGGGCGGTTCTTGTTTCCCCAAAGATGTCTCGGCTTTAGTTCACACTGCTGACGATTACGGCTACGAGGCGCATTTGCTGAAAGCGGCAGTGGAAGTTAACCAACGCCAGCGGTTCATTGCTATTGAAAAGTTGCAGCACGTTTTGAAGATTCTCAAAGGTAAAACTGTCGGACTTTTGGGTTTGACTTTCAAGCCGGATACTGACGATTTGCGGGATGCTCCAGCGCTGATTTTAATCGAGAATTTGAATCGGTTGGGAGCGAAAGTTAAAGCTTACGATCCGATTGTTTCTCAAACGGGGATGCGTCACGGTTTGTCGGGAGTTTTGGTAGAGACCGATCCGGAAAGACTGGCTGATGGTTGCGATGCTTTGGTGTTGGTGACTGACTGGGAACAGTTTCGCAATTTAGATTACGACAAAATGGCGAAGTTGATGAATCATCCGGTGATGATTGATGGCCGCAATTTCTTAGACAAGAAGGCTTTAGAAGCGTCTGGTTTCCAATATGTGGGAATTGGAAGGTAAAGAAGAGTTTTGATCAGAACCTCTATCGCGTAGGGTGCGCCGAAGCGCACCTTACATTTATCTTGCTGGTGGCCAACAATCGCGGGTTTACCCGCCCCGCCTGCTTTAAAAATTCTCCATCAAGGCTTTTTCTTGAGCGTAAACATCTCGTAGCTGTTGCAGCGCTGAGGCCGAAATTACCGATTTAACTGTAGCGACTAATTTACCCCACTCAAGTAAGCTGTCAACTGAAACAGCCGTTTTGAAGTTGTACGTATAGAATTTAGTCCAAAATTCTGGTGCTTGTGTTCGTTTCCAGCGTTTGTACCATGCGACAAAATCTTGAGCACAGGGCGGTTTTACTTCTAGGATTGGCGGAAAATCGGCGTAGCTGACAAATCGACTCAGGCCTTTGGCATGAACGTACACCACGTTATGGCAGCATTCGATCCGGTAAATTTGGTGGGGTGAGATGTTGAACAGGAGTGCTACTGTTTCTTCGGTGACAAATCTCGATCGCGGATTGACGATCGACGATTTGTGAATAATTTTTGATGCGCCGATCGCTGACGATCTTAACTGATTTTCTGATACCATTGTAGTTGCATCTGGTGGTGGTAGGTAAATCTATCTGCTAGGTGCGATCGACAGAAATTATCTGTCGGGATTAATTTTAACTGGCGATCGTCTTTAGTTGGCCGACCGAGGGCGATCGCTTTTTGATATATTATACTAAATCCAAAATTTTGTAAATAGTGAATATGAGCAAAGGCTTAGTCAGATTGCGGGTTCGAGAGTTGGCAGCCGAGAAGGGATGGACGCTCAAGGAAGTTGCGGAGCGATCAGGCGTGGGCTACAGTACGATTAGCAATTATGCCCGTTCTCAGGGGATGGCAATGGTTGACTTTGCCGCAGTACACAAGCTGGCTCGTACTTTTGATGTGATGATTGAGGATTTCGTGGTAATCCTAGAAAAATAGTTGCACGTTTTGCCTAAATTCAATGTTTGAGCGATCGACCAAAAGCAGATGCGAACAAAGAGTTTAACCTGCGATACTAATTCACAGATGCGATCAACCGAGCCTCCCCAAGACTCCCTCAAACCATGCCCAAGCCAAAAAAGACCCCCCCCAAAACCTACACCGAAATCAACCTCAGCGATCCCCAATATTACTTTAACCGAGAACAAAGCTGGCTAGAATTCAACAACCGCGTGCTCCACGAAGCCCTCGACCCCCGCACGCCCCTCCTAGAAAGACTCAAATTTCTAGCTATTTTTAGCTCCAACCTAGACGAATATTTCATGGTGCGCGTGGGCGCCCTCAAACAACAAGTACACGCAAAAGTCAGCAAATCAACCTCCGACGGCCGCACGCCCCAACAACAGCTAGATGCCCTCAACAAGCGGCTTTTGCCGATGGTTACTCAGCAACACGCCTATTTTGAGCAAACCCTGCGGCCGAAACTAGCAGCAAGCGAAATCTACATTCTCGACTACATTGACCTCAATCAAGAACAGCGCAATTACTTGCACCGCTACTTCAAAGAACAAGTATTTCCCGTACTCACTCCCCTAGCAGTTGACCCCAGCCATCCATTCCCCTACCTTTCCAATCTCAGCCTCAATTTAGCAGTAGTAGTCAGAGACCCCGACACGCGCGAAGAATTATTTGCCCGCGTCAAAGTACCGCAGGTGCTGCCTAGGTTTTTGCCGCTGCCGGGGGATTTGCAGTGGCAGCAGAGGGGCAAATCTCCAGTTTGGACTGGCGTGCCCCTAGAACAGGTAATTGCCCACAATTTAGAAGCTTTGTTTCCGGGGATGGACGTTGAGGAATATCACCCGTTCCGCATTACTCGCAATTCCGATTTGACGGTGGAGGAAGATGAGGCAGAGGATTTGCTGCTGGCAATAGAACAGGAGCTCCGCAAGCGCCGGTTTGGAGGTTCTGCGGTGCGGATGGAAATTCAAGCGATTATGCCGCCTGCGCTGCGAGATATGCTCATGGAGGAGCTGGATCTCGGTGAGCAAGATGTTTACGTCGTAGAGGGGCTGCTAGGCCTCAAGGATTTGATGTCTTTTGTGGGGCTACCGGTGCCGGAACTGAAAGACCCGCCTTGGACTCCGGTTGTGCCACCGCGCTTGCGGAACTCGGAACCAGCAAGGATTTTAGACAAATCGAGGTTGGATGCTGAAGATGGCGAGGATATTTTCACGACCATCCGGCAGGGGGATTTGATGCTGCACCATCCTTATCACTCGTTTGCGGCGACGGTACAGCGGTTTATTACTGAGGCGGCGCATGATCGCTCTGTGTTAGCGATTAAGATGACTTTATACCGCACTTCGGGAGATTCGCCGATCGTCAGCGCGTTAATTGAAGCAGCAGAAAACGGCAAGCAGGTAGCCGTTTTAGTAGAGCTCAAAGCTAGGTTTGACGAAGAAAATAATATTAATTGGGCTCGCAAGTTAGAACAAGCGGGAGTCCACGTCGTTTACGGTTTGGTGGGACTCAAAACCCACACAAAGATTGTGATGGTAGTGCGTCGGGAGGACGATTACATCCGGCGCTACGTCCACATCGGCACCGGCAATTACAATCCCAAAACAGCCGGACTGTATACCGATGTGGGTTTGTTGAGTTGTCGCGAGGATTTGGGATCAGATTTGACGGATTTGTTTAATTATTTGACGGGTTATTCGCGGCAGGTATCTTATCGCAAATTATTGGTAGCGCCGGTCAATATGCGCGATCGATTTTTAGCTTTAATCCGCCGCGAGGCCGAATTCTGCCGCTTGCAGGCCGAAGGCGGAATCGGTAGCTGTGGTCGCATTGTCGCTAAAATGAACGCTTTAGTTGACCCTCAAATCATTGTTGCTTTGTACGAAGCTTCGCAAGCGGGAGTCAAAATTGATTTGATTATTCGGGGGATTTGCTGTTTGCGTCCCGGCGTTGAAGGTGTTAGCGAAAATATCAGAGTTATCAGTATTATCGGCCGCTTTTTAGAGCATTCTCGGATGTTTTATTTTTTCAACGGTGGCGACGAAGAGGTGTATATTGGTTCTGCTGACTGGATGCAGCGCAATCTCACAAGACGGGTTGAGGCGATCGTTCAGGTGGAAGACCCAACAATTGCTAAGGAATTGCAAGAAATTTTGGGAGTAATGCTGGCTGACAACCGCCAAGCTTGGGATTTGCAGCCGTCCGGACACTACTCTCAGCGGCGGCCGCCTGCTAATTGCCCGGAAGTGAGCTCTCAGCAAATTTTGATGGATATGGTGATGAATTAGTCAGTTGTCAGTTGTCAGTTGTCAAATTTGCAGTGAGCAGTTGTCCGTTCTTGTTAGCTATTAAGCTGTACTGCATTTAATTTTCACTTTTTGGGCGGGTTCTGGGGCCCACCCCACAAGATTTTTACTAACATAACTATCCCAATTAAATGCGCGACAACTACTGACCACTGACAACTAATGACTAATGACTACTGACTAATGACTACTTAACTGTTAAAAGTACGCTTGAATTCTTCTAAGAGATCGTCAATTTCTTCGATCGCCTGACTCACATCTATTCTCAGTGCTCCCAAGTCCGATCGATCTAACAGCCGCACGAGGGATTCCCGCTTGACTTCGATCTCTGCTACGCGCTCTTTGAGTGTTTGTGCATCCATGGTTTTTTGCCTTTGCTACTATTAACAAAAATATTTGACATTCCCCTCTGCGAACAGACGGAGATTCTTAATTCACCGACCTACCTTTATGGGCACATCCTTCACTGTTTTTATAGGGAAAGTGATGAACCTGCTCAGGGTTTTTGGGTCTGTGTTATAGTTTGATTGTACATCAAAACTTCAGCCAAACTTCAACCAAATGTTAGCGCAAAAAAGGCGGACGTTTGGTATCTGCGGGTTTATTTTTCATCATTCCAGCTAAAAATCGCTTCAGGGCCTTCTCCCGGTTTTTCATAAAAGCAGCCCAAAATCCCGGTTGATATTCATCCATCGTCTTGGCTAGGGCCCAGACATCGATCGCTAAGATATTATAAAGCCTTTCATCTTCGCGTTTGAGCGAGTTAATCTGCTCCAGAACCGCCTTGTTTGCTCCAGCAGTTTGTTTGTCTTCGTCTTTAATCATGTCCGAAAAATGGTTGAAAGGGCAAGAGTGTCGATCGCGATCGCCACTCTGTATACTTTGATGATACTGCCGATCTCGATTGCCTTCTGGAACCAACGCCGCGCAATTAACACGGATATTTACCGATGGCGCGCCCGGGCGAGTCCGGCGGGATAAGCTTCTGAAGCTATAGACAAGACTGTGGATGCACACCGCTCCCGCGCTCATAGATGCTAGCAGTTTTTGCAGGTCTTTTGGCAAAAAAACTAAATTTATTCAAGACTTTTTGACAGATAATAATTAAAGTATATTATTTCTGTCCGACTACTTACCTCACTAATATGTTACGTAAAATTTCTTTAGCAAACCTAGCCTTAGTTGTGGGCGGTATTATAGCAGCAGTCGGGTTCGGAGCTTACTTCACAGATAGACCTACCCTGAACCTAGCCGGTTTTTTTTATGGAATTCCGCTGTTGCTCGGAGGTTTGGCTCTGAAAGCGGCTGAACTCGAACCAGTGGAGTTCACGGAACCGACTTCTCCCGAAGTTCTTCTCCTGCGAGAAAGTCAAGCCACCGATACTCAAAACCAAGTCCGCAAAGATATTACCCGATTTCGCTACGGCCAACCCGCGCACTTAGATGATGCTTTGGAGCGCTTGGGCCTGGCCCCAACAGACGAGGAACGGCCCCTCCTCCAAGGGTTGCGGGAAGTTAATGTTGATGGTGCTTATGGGTTAATTCTAGAGTTTTATTCGCCACTAATCCCGATCGACTTATGGGAAGAAAAGCAAGACAAAATAGCTACTTTTTTTGGGCCTGGTTTGCGCGCACAAGTGACTCAAAAGGCTGGTGACAAAATTGAATTGGCTTTAATTAAAAATACTCAAGCTTAAAGTAGTCTTAAGTTTTGAGTGCGTAAATTTTGAACTCGCCAATTAATAATTAATCGTGCATCGGCTCAGATACTGATTTTAGCGACAGCGTGAAACCTGTCGCTATCAACAAAAGCTCAATCCGCAATTGAGCGATCGCCCCAATTGGATTTTCCTTTATTACAATAGTGTTTGAAAAGCGATCGGCAATATTAAATCCGGAGAAGCACAAATGGTTTCGTCCCAAAGCAGGATAGGTATTATCGGCGCCGGCTCATCAGGAGTTTATCTAGCAATTTTGCTGATTGAACAAGGATTTCAAGTTGACTTGTTTGAAAAAGCACCCCATCCGCGCACCGATGGCTGGGTATCCTGATCGTACAAGCAGGTATGCAAGCACTTCATCAAGGCAACCCTCAAATTAGCCAGAAAATTATTAACTCAGGCGCTCCGGTTAAATTATTCGAGTTTCGCAACCTCCTCGGCGATGTCATCAATTCTGAACCCGTCACGTATGAGGAAAATGAACTCCCAGGAATGCTAGTACACCGCAAAGCTATTTTAGAAGCACTCCTGGAGGAGTTACCCCCTGACACTATTCGTTTTAATGCTGAATTATTGTCGATCTCCCAAACCGATCATAGCGCGATCGCCCACTTTAAAGATGGCAGTCACTGGGAAGGAGATCTGTTAATTGGTGCCAATGGAATAATTTCTAAGGTTCGTCAATTTGTGGTTCCGGGTGTAGAATTGTGTTATTTAGGTGATCAAGTATGGCGAGCAATTGTAACAGATAATAACTTCTGTCCAGAAGGAAACTATTTGCTTTATGTACGCGAACGAGGAATTTATGCCAATTTCGTTAATCTTGGTGCAAATCGTACTCATTGGGGTTTCTTTCTGGAAAAGGATCTGGCCGATTTTGAAGTAGGCACACTACAACCAACTAATATCATTATTCCTCCCCAAGAATTGGCAAAACTCCCAGAGGATGCGCGAAATGTGACAGGGTAAGCTCATCTAATTTGGTATAAATTGTACTTGACAAAAAGGGCAAGATATAAAGGAACATCCTGTCAATAG
>NZ_JAUBSA010000047.1:0-47966 GCF_036702115.1 Microcoleus sp. LAD1_D5
GGGCCTATCTTTTTTTACCACAAGTGGGTCAACGCCTTACCTTGTCTAGCTTCTAACGGGGTTGTCACCCCCCCAGGCTAAAACAAACAATCTCAAAAACCCGCCCCCACCAACGGTAAATAGTATTAATTAGCTGTGACGCAGGGGAATTTCTATGTAAATTTTAGTACCTTTACCGGGTTCCGAAAAACACCTTAACTCTCCTTTGTGCTGCTCTACAATTATCTGATAGCTGAGAGCAAGTCCCGAGTAGATGGGTGGTTCCGCAGGGTGGGCAACCAAAAAGGCCTCAGAAAGTTGCGCTGTGATATCTTTGCTAATTGCCATGTCGTTATCAGCAATCTCAATAGAAATTCGCTCAGCATCGACCACCTGAGTGCTAATCAAAATCACAGGCTTAAATTTGATTGATTCCAACTCTGCCAGCTCTTGAGCAGACTCTTCCAAAATATCGATCGCGTGATTGATGATATTCAGAAAAGCTTGATTTAGCAGACCTGCATAACACTCAATTTGTGGCAAATTGCCGAATTCTTTCATCACCTTGATGTCTCGCCTTCCCTCGCGAGCCGGCAAGCGGTGCTGTAACAACAACAGAGTATTTTCTAAACCGTCGGAAACATCGAATAACTGCCAGCCCGATCGATCGCTGCGGGAAAAATCCTGTAGCGACAAGATTATTTGGCGGATGCGATCGCTCCCGGTACGCATGGAACTCACAATTTTTAATAAATCGTCCAGAACGAATTCCACATCCATATCTTGCTGCTTTTGCAGGATTTCATCTCCGGGAGTGACTAGCTCTTTTTGATACAATCGCAGCAGTTGAATTAAATCGGTCGCGTAGCTTTGGACGTGAGTTAGATTGCTGTAAATAAAAGTAATTGGGTTGTTAATTTCGTGGGCTATCCCAGACACCAGTTCGCCCAAACTCGACATTTTTTCATTTTGCAGCATTCGATCGCGCGACAGATCCAATTCTTGCTGGGTTAACTCCAACCGCCCCCTCAACTCGTGCGATCGCTTAGACGCGCGCACCCGCGCCAATAATTCCTGCTTAACTATCGGTTTAAACAGAAAATCGTCAAAGGGCGCATCCAATTCTTGAATTTCATCAAATTGCTCCGGTGTTGTCAGCAGAATAAAATAGGCTGCCGCCAATTCTCGATCGGCTTTCACCAGCCTGCACACCTCCAAAAAGTTGATTTGAGGCGAAGTCCCGTCGCAAATTATCGCTTCGGGGGAAAATTCCTTCGCCAAGTCTAAACCCTCCTTGTCGTCGGGAACGACTCTCACCTGATGTCCCTCTTGGCTGAGTAACTCTTGGACAACTTGAAAAGTCACAGTATCCGCGATGATCGCCAGAATCTTTGCCATACTTCTACCACCTCCACAAATTACTTTTTAGGATACAACCGCCCGAATTGCGCTGACAGATTTAAACTTCCAAAAGAGTTCAATTTCACCAAAAAACAGCCCATCCCTGCTCCCTCAAAACCAAAAATAGCTCATACCATTTTAGATTTTATATTTTAGAGTAAAAAATTGGTAATGACTTACTGTATAATAGGTGGGAGCTTGCCTAAAGTTGCATATTTTTTGGGGACTGGTATCACGAGAAGGTATAATTTTAGACGGGTAATGCAAAAATGCAAATTTTCTCCTTCGTAATTAATGTTACATCAGAGCTTGCGGTCGAAAGACTGCTGAGGGCGATCGCAGATACTTTCTCAAATTGCCCCAGGAAACAATAAAAAACTTTAAAATCAATTAATAGTATCGTTAAATTCACCTTCTCGGTCAGCGCCTGGGAATGCCAATTACCAACACCACCTCAACTTTGATTCAAGCCGAAACACTAGAACTATTAGAATGGCCGCGCCTGTGTCAGCACTTGGCTACCTTCGCTGCGACCAAACTCGGCGTCGCCGCCGCCCTAGACCTCGCAATCCCGGCAACTCAAGCTCAAACAGCAGAACTCCTCGCCCAAACTCAGGAAACTTATCAGTTAGAGAGCCGCGCTGGCGGTGCTTTGAGTTTTGAAGGAATCCAAGATATCGGCACTTCCCTGCAGCGAGCCGAACTCCAAGGTTTGCTCAGCGGCGAAGAATTGCTGGCAATTGCTACTACCCTCGCCGGAGCAAGGCAATTGCGCCGGATAATTGACTCTCAGCCAGATGTGCCGACGCTCAAAGAACTGGCAGCCCAATTGCGGACTTATCCTGAACTAGAGCAAGAAATCCATCGCTGTATAGACGATCGCGCTCAAGTAGCAGACAGAGCCACTCCTAAATTAGCAGGAATTAGAGTTCAAATGCGACAGTTGCGCGATCGCATTTATCAAATATTGCAGGGGATTTTGCAGCGCCAATCCAACGCCGTACAAGAACAGCTAATTACCCAAAGAAGCGGACGCTTTGTCATTCCCGTCAAAGCTCCCCAAAAAGATGCCATACCGGGCATCGTTCATGACTCCTCGGCTAGCGGCGCGACACTGTACGTAGAACCCCACAGCACAGTTAATCTTAACAACCAAATGCGGCAGTTGCTCAGGCAAGAACAAGCTGAAGAAGAAGCAGTCCGCCGCGTCCTCACGGAGCAAGTCGCAGCAGTAAAACCTGATTTAGACAGATTGGTGGTGGTAGTTACAACTTTAGATTTAGCAGCAGCTAAAGCGCGTTATAGTTTTTGGTTGCAAGCAAATCCGCCGAAATTTATCGAATTGGGAGAGCCAGAATTAGCACCAAAAAATCCCGAAAAAGAAGATGAGGAAAAAGAAGAAAAAGAAGATGAGGAAAACTCAGAAAACAGTCAATTATTAATTCGCAACCTGCGATCGCAAATTACCCTGCGCCAGTTGCGCCATCCTTTATTAGTTTGGCAGCAGCAATACGAGCAAGGCTTTCCAGTCGTGCCGGTGGATTTAACGATCGGGCCGCACATCCGCGTCGTCGCCATCACAGGCCCTAACACTGGCGGCAAAACTGTCACCCTCAAAACCTTGGGATTGGCAGCTTTAATGGCGAAAGCAGGAATGTTTGTTGCCGCCCGCGAACCAGTAGAATTGCCTTGGTTCGACAATATTTTGGCCGATATTGGTGACGAACAATCTTTACAGCAAAGTTTGTCTACTTTCTCCGGTCATATCCGCCGCATCAGCCGCATTTTAGAAGTTTTACACAATAAATCGCAGGCTGAAGGGGAAGAAAATTCAAACCTTCCAATTACTAATTCCCAACAGCAAGACCAAGAAGTCACAGATACACAGAACACTGTTTCTGATCTCCCAATTCTCAAACCAAAATTACAAATTCCCCAACCCCAAATCCCAATTACCAATTCCCAATTACCAATTCCCAAATCTTTAGTTTTGTTAGACGAAGTAGGAGCGGGTACAGACCCCTCAGAAGGCAGTGCATTGGCGATCGCCCTGTTGAAATACCTGGCCCAACATTCCCTATTAACAGTTGCAACTACCCACTTTGGCGAACTCAAAGCCCTCAAATATCAAGACTCCCGCTTTGAAAATGCCTCAGTAGAATTTGACGACAATTCCATGCAGCCAACCTATCGCTTGTTGTGGGGAATTCCCGGACGTTCCAACGCCCTCACGATTGCCAAAAGACTCGGTTTGCTAGCATCCATAGTCGAAGAAGCTCAAACCTATGTCGGGGGAGCGTCTCAAGATGTTAATCAAGTGATTGCTGGACTCGAAGCACAGCGCCGGAAACAGGAAACCAAGGCCAGAGAAGCAACTCAACTGCTACACCAAACCGAAAAACTGCACAGAGAAGTTTCTCAAAAAGCAGCGGCTTTGCAAGAGCGGGAGCGAGAACTAAAAATAGCTCAGGAAGTGGCAGTAAATGAGGCGATCGGGTCGGCAAAATCAGAAATTGCTCAAATCATTCGTCGCTTGCAGTCGGGCAACCAGACGGCTCAAAATGCCCAACAAGCGACAGACACTTTAAATCAAATTTCCCAAAAACACCTGCCCTCTCGGCAACAACCGGCTAAACCCAAACCGAGTTTTATGCCGAAAGTGGGCGATCGCATCCGCATTCCCAGCTTGGGCCAAACCGCCGAAGTCCTCAGCGGCCCCGACGCTAACGAAGAGTTGAGCGTTCGGTTTGGGATTATGAAAATGACTGTCAAACTAGGAGAAATTGAATCCCTCGACGGTCAAAAACCGGAAACTAAAGCTCAATTAGCCAAGGTAGCAGCCCAAGCCCAAGCACTGGCTGCGGCTAAAGCTAAGCAAGCAGCGGCGGAACCTGCAAAACCCAATCCCGAAATCGCCATCCGCACTGCTCATAATTCGATCGACCTACGGGGTGCAAGAGTCTCCGACGCAGAAATCGAAATAGACAGAGCTCTTTCCAAGGCCGTGGAATACGGAGTGCTATGGATAATTCACGGCAAAGGTACGGGACAGTTGCGGCGCGGGGTTCACGAGTTCCTCGCGAATCACCCGCAGGTTTCCCGCTTTGAACTCGCCAGTCAAAAAGAAGGGGGTGGAGGTGTGACGGTGGTTTATTTACATTGATTTGTGGCACCCGGTGGCGTAGCATGGTTAAAAGTAAAAATTTATGGGTTTTGCGGATTGCGATCGATCGAACTTGAAGCCGCAACTTTTAGCCCGCAACTCCGTCCAGCAGTTAGGATTGCCGGAATCAAAGCAACGAGCTATGGAGACAAATTAACAGATGTGCTGTTGCCCACAGGCCGCAAAGCTTTAATCACTGCATACTGTTTGATATCCTGCCTCAACCAGTCTTAATTTCCCGTGCTGAAGCCATGCGCTCGACCGTAAAGCCCTCCGCTCCCACAAACGAAACGGGCCCCTCTCCCAACTGGGAAGAATTGACCCGAAAAGCACCAGAACCTACCCAGTTGGACAACATTAAAGCCCAACTGGATTTAGTTCTGTTAGCCCTAGAAGCACTGGCAGAAATTGGCTCAGAGGCGATGCTCAAGGTAGCAGCCGAACTGAATTTAGAGCCAATGGTAGCCGATCGGGTAGCTTTGTGGCGGCTGCGACAGTCTAACCCGCTGCGGAAAGGCCAGGGAGGGCGCAAAAAACTCGATGTGGAGGAAGCTCGATCGCTCGTTTTGATAAGCTGTCATTTGGCAAAACAGCACCAAGCTTTAATCCGCCGCGCTGTTGCTTTGCTCGAACAAATGGCAGAGCAAAACCGCGAACCTCACACAATCGCTTTGCTGGGAGATTATATTGACAGGTTCAGCAACACTTATGGCTCGCGCATGGAAGATGGAGAAAATTTATCAGCCCGAGAACTGACTGATTTGGCCCTCAAACTCCTGATCGATTTGCTGTTTTACAGCAGTCCCGGCGGGCACCGCCGCCTCTGGCTGGCTCTTCTAGACCGCGCTAAGAATTAAACAATAGTCAATAGTCAGTAGTCAGTAGTCAGTAGTCATTAGTCAGTAGTCAGTAGTCATTAGTCATTAGTCAACAGTCATTAGTCAGCAGTCAACAGTCAACAGTCAACAGTCAACAGCCAACAGACTTTCTGCTATGGTTCTCAAACGGTACACGCCCCCCACTTGCACGCTGGAAATTACAGCCAAAAGTTCGCCTCTATCTCGCTGGGCGGGCCAACCGGTGTTTAAATCTTTAAGTTTCGAGCTGCGACTCGACGACCCCAGGCTGCCAGATAACGAACACGTTACTCTCAGGGGCGATCGAATTCAACTCGAAACCCTCCACGAAGCTGTCAGCAACTACGTCCAAAACTTGCTTGGCGAATCCCGCGATTGGGAAAGCAACCTCAACTCTCAAACCGATCGTATCCCTGCAGGTTCAGACTCGCCAGAAGCCGCGCGTAACGCCGTTATATTCGATCGAGCCGCCAACACTTCCGAACTAGCAACTTCCAACCCCTACTCTCTCCCAACTTCCTACCTTCCGGTTCCCCCCCGCTTAGAGCCCCGTGGCTTGCTCGCCCACAACTTGTTTTTAGGCTCTTTGAGCGCTGCAGAATCCGGGCCAGTAGTTCCCTTGAGTACCCTGCAACTGTTTGACTTGGCCACAGCACTAGATGACTGCGCCGCCGAAGTGATGGCGCTTCCCAACCTCAACCGTGAGTCCCGACGGCCGCTGTCCTCACCCTGGCTCAAGGTGGCAGCATTACTGGTCGCCAGCGCGGGCCTGACAACAGGAACTATCAAAATGCTCGATCGAACCGCCACCTCCCCGCAAACCGCCACAGCCCCCGATCCAGGACAGCCCCAGCTAGCTGCCGGCATCTCCCCCAGTCCTGTTCCCGCCCTACCGACACCCCCAGCACCAACACCCGCAGCCACACCCGGTTTACCGCCCCTGCCCCCCCCGCCCATCAACACCGCCGCCTCCCCCAGCCCCAGCTTGCCTCCCCTCGCCCTCGCCCCAACTCCAGCCACCAACAGACCCAGCCCTATCCAGCAGCCACCCCTGCTATTTCCCGCCAACGGCAGCGCACCCAGCGCCCCACAGAGCGCCCCAGCATTCCCTCAAGGGCAAACAATCACAATTCCCGCCCCCGAAGAACCACCCATTTCCGCCCCCCAAGCACCCGCACCAGTACCCTACGTGCTGCCCCCCCTACCGCCGAGACTAGCTCCCGCCGTACCTCCCCCCCTGCCGCCCTCCCTGTCTGCTTCCCGATTTCCCGTTCCCCCGCCCCAAACCTTCCCCAGCCCCATCGAGCCGATTGTCCCCCCCGCCAGTACCGAACTCCCAGCCCTTGAGGACACTCAACCAACCACCGAGTCCGAGGACAACAACCAGGCCGCGGCCAGCCGAAAAAACCGCACTTTATTTGATACAATTCCTCAAGTTTCAGAAGCTAGAACTTACTTTGAGGAACGCTGGAAGCCTCCTGAAGGAATGGAACAAACTTTGGAATACAGCGTGCTGATCGATGAAAATGGATCAATTCAAAGTATTGTCCCGATGGGAAAAGCAGCAGCAGATTATATCGAGCAAACTAATATGCCATTAGCCGGCGAGCCGTTTGTTTCTGCCGTTTCTAATGGAAAAAACCCGAAAATTCGAGTTGTTTTACGACCAAACGGTCGAGTACAAACCTTTTTGGAAGAGAGTGATTAAACACTCTCAAACACATTGTCGAGATGGAAATCCCGGTTAATTGCTAATCTTAAACAAGTTCAAGTCAAATCAAATTTAATTTGTTTTCACTGTCAAAACTTGCGGAGGCGACGCATCGGGCGGATAAATAAAATCCACTTCTACAAGTCGCTTTTCTCCCGATTTCATCTCTAGTTTTACCAAAGGTTCCCCCTGCTGTCCCCGCCGCTGGACTAAATGCACGTAGCGAGTTTGAGGCACTTTATTGTCATCATTATAGCGCACTCTGACCGTCCCCCTAAAAAAAGTTTGAGGTGCCGGAGGTTCTAAAAAATTAAGTCCTCCTGAAGTTAATTTGTCTGTCTTAATTGGAGTTTGAATCGCGACTGTTACAGTTTGATTTTTGCTGGTAGAATTGTACAGCGGCAAGCTGAGATTGTATTGAATTCCGTAATTGCCGTGGGCGCGGTATGCTGTATCTGGGTAGCGGACTAGCATCCTCGCACTTTGCACTTGATTTGTGCCCAGCATTCCGCGCGGGAGGCTGCTTAATGGGTAGGAAAATGCTGTTCCGGGTTGGGGAATTGCTAGGTTTGATGTGGCTTGGTTGTCTGAGAGAAGTGCTCGCCATTCTGAACCTAATGCTACACCGGCAACTCGGCCGTAAATTACTTGACCTTCGGTGATTTCTGGCGGTGTGGGAGTTCGATCGCGCGGCCCGGCTATATTACCATTGTCTAATAAGTTTTGCCATTCTGCTAAGTTGGGCGATCGCTCGTTTCCCTGTCCGTTTTCCTCTGGGTCAACTCGGGCAAACATCGCCAGACTGGCAACATAGACTATACCATCGCTCCGCAACCGCATCAAGGTCGATCGACCGTTTAGCGGCGGTACCAATCCCCGCACCGGTATCGGATGATTCATCAACAGTTCGCTTTTTCCCGGTGGAATAATTAACCCAGGCTCAAAGTCAGACTGTCTCCTTCCTCTGAGAATATCATTCACAGCGCGACTTCCCGGCCCCGCGTAAATATTACTGTTTGAATTATCCACTTGCGGCGGCAATTCAATAAAAGGTGCATCGGGTTGACTGAGATAACTCGCAGCTTGCAATATATCTAATCTTACAGGTTTATTGCCCGGATTATAAACAATTATTCCTTGATACAATGTTCGCAAATCTTCCGGGGAAGGTGCGCGGGCTATGTGGTGGGCAAATATGTCAAAACGTCCTTGAAACGGAAAGTTTAAATGTGCCGCCGGAAATCTTTTACCATCTGGGGGAAATGTCGAAAGCAAAATTCCTTCTTGCAGCACTACTTCGGGACTGTTGCTGTTAAATACTGGTATGTTGTCTAACTGTCCGGGGAGAGGTCGCACTTCTTGGATTTGGAGGATTTCTTGAGGTGCGGGAGGGGTTTGGGCTAAGGGGATAATTGATATAATTGGCAGCATTTTTGAGATGAGTTTTTTTTTACCGCAGAGGGCGCAGAGGGCGCAGAGGAAGAGAGGGAAGAGAAGAACCCGTAAATATTTGCGTCAGGGCGGGTTTTGTACGGAGATTTTGCTCACTTCTAGCAGATATTGTGATTTTTACCTCGCCCACTGTTCTAATATGTAATTGTAAAATTTGGCGGTGTCTACTTTATCCATTGCTTGAATTTTTCGCCCTCCTATTTTAACTTGTGTGCGTCCTTGGCTGATGCCTTCGGTAATAATTTTGGTTTCCCATTCTCGCAGTTGGTAAAATTCGGGATGCGCTAAATAAGCGGTTGCCAAAATGTCCCAAAAATAGTAATCTTGAGATATTGCTAGGGCATAACACTGTCCTGCTAAGTCGGAAATTGGATATTTGCGCTGTTTTGCTAAGAGATTGGAAAATTCTACAGTCAGCGGTACATTATTCGTGATGTCTAAAGGACACATGACAACGGGAATTTGGGTTTGCCAAATTCTCTCGATTGCTATCGGGTCCCAGTAAGCATTCCATTCCGCCGACATATCTTGTCCGGGTTCCATATCTTTGCTAACATTGCCCATAACATTTAGGGCGCCTCCCATCCAGACAATTTCTTGAATTTTGCTTTCAATTTCTGGCGCGATATCTAAAGCTTGCGCTACTGTTGTTAACGGCCCCGTTACCATTAATGTGACTGGTGCGGCTGCATCTCGCAAAACTCGCACCATAAAGTTTTGTCCGGGTTCTGATATTAACGGGGTGTCAATGGTTCCTTTTTCATTTAGAATGGGAAGTCGATCGACTGCAAAGGAATCTCGCCGAAATAACACGGGAAATGGGTTGAGTCCCCGCACGGTACTCGCCGCCACTGGAACTTCTGAACGCCCCATCAAATCCAGGATTTTGCGCGTTGCACTCACCGCCGGTTGAATGTAGCAGTCCGCAGGAGTTACAATTACTCCCAGAGTTTCGACTTCCTCCATTGTCATCAGCAACACGACTGAGAGATAGTCATCAACTGCACCGTCGTGATCCATTAGTACGAGTTTTTTGGACATTTTGCTTCCCCGGTGACTGAGTTAGTGTAAAGTACAAATATTAATTTTTTTGTTCGAGAAACACAACTGCCTCAACTATATGAATACAGTATCACCTTACGGCTCTTGGAAATCACCTATTTCTTCCGATTTAATTGTTTCTGGAACTGTCGGACTCGGACAAATTGCTATTGACGGCGATGATATTTACTGGGTTGAGGGAAGGCCTTCGGAAGCGGGAAGAAGCGTCCTCGTGCGGCGCACTCCTGACGGTATAATTAGCGACGTGACACCGCCTCCTTTTAATGTTCGCACTCGGGTTCATGAATACGGCGGCGCTGCTTTTGCAGTTGCTGGCGGTGTTGTCTATTTTTCTCATTTTGCCGACCAACGTATTTATTCTCAAGCATTAGATTGTCAACCAGAACCTCTGACACCTGCTGCTAATTCTTGCTATGCAGATGTGATAGTTGACAAGCAAAGAAATCGCCTGATTTGCGTGCGCGAAGACAATGCAGGTGAGGGCGAACCTGTCAATAGTATTGTTAGCATTAATTTAGATAACGGCGAAGATATTCAAATCTTAACTCAGGGCAATGACTTTTATGCTTCCCCTCGTTTAAGTCCAGACGGTTCTCTACTTTCCTGGATTTGTTGGAACCATCCAAATATGCCGTGGGATGGCACAGAATTGTGGGTGGCAGAAATTAAGGCCGATGGTTCTTTAGGTGAAAAATACTTAGTTGCTGGCGGGCTTGATGAGTCAATTTTTCAACCGGAATGGTCGCCCGATGGAGTTTTGTATTTTGTTTCTGACAAGTCTAACTGGTGGAATTTATATAGAACCGTCAATCCTTGCTTGCCGAGAGAACAGCAAGAGGTCGAACCTCTGTGCGAAATGGCGGCGGAATTCGGACTTCCTCAGTGGGTTTTTGGAATGTCTACTTATGCCGTTGTCTCGGAGAGCAAAATTATTTGCACCTACACTCAGCAAGGCAAATGGCATTTAGCGAGTCTTGATTTAACGACAAAGCAGTTGACAACAATTGAAACGCCTTACACTGATATTTCCTCGGTCAACGCGGGGGGAGAAACTGTGGTTTTTCTGGCAGGTTCGCCGACTGAATCTACTGCTATTGTACAACTCAATTTAGCAACAAATCAACTAGAAATATTGCGCCAATCGAGCAATTTAAGCATCAATCCGGGTTATCTTTCTGTACCGGAACCTATCGAGTTTCCTACGGAAAATAATTTGACTGCTTTCGGTTTCTTCTATCCCCCGAAAAATCAAGATTTCGCAGCACCTGGGGGTGAAAAACCGCCGCTTGTTGTCAAAAGTCACGGCGGCCCAACTGCTGCTACTTCTAGCAGCATGAATTTAAAAATTCAATATTGGACGAGTCGCGGTTTTGCCGTACTTGATGTTAATTACGGCGGCAGCACTGGTTACGGCCGAGAATACAGAAAAAGACTGCAAGATAGTTGGGGCATTGTCGATGTTGACGACTGCGCTAACGGTGCTAAATATTTAGCTCAAAAGGGTTTAGTTGATGGCGAAAGAATGGCGATCGCCGGAGGCAGTGCAGGGGGGTACACTACTCTGTGCGCTCTTACTTTCCGCGATGTGTTTAAGGCCGGTGCGAGCTATTATGGAGTTAGCGATTTGGAAGCTTTGGCAACGGATACTCACAAATTTGAAGCGCGCTATCTGGATGGATTAATCGGGCCTTATCCTGAAAGAAAAGATTTGTATGTAGCTCGTTCGCCGATTCATTCCGCCGAACGTTTATCTTGTCCCGTTATCTTTTTTCAAGGATTAGAAGATAAAGTGGTTCCGCCTAATCAAGCGGAAATGATGGTAGAGATATTGAAAGCTAAAGGTTTGCCGGTTGCTTATGTTGCTTATGAAGGGGAACAGCACGGTTTTCGCCGCGCTGAAAATATCAAAAGAACTCTTGACGGCGAATTCTATTTCTATTCCCAGGTGTTTAAGTTTGAGTTAGCTGAACCTGGGGAGGAAGTGCAGATTTACAATATGTAGAAAAAATTAAGTTTGCAGTTGCTTTGTTTGGGCTAAAACGCAACTGCACGCTTTAGCATATTTCGCAAATAGGGAATGTGATGTCGTTCACAATTTTGGCTGTTTGCTGTCACAAGTTTTGGCGGTTGATTGTCACACCTTTTAAGGAAATACACTGACAGAATATCAGAGTGCGATCGCCTTTTGTTACCGAAGAAACGCCCGATCGCGCCATCCTCGATTTTAGAGTCAATCGCTATGCAAACTCCTATCAACCTGATTCCATCTGCTTTGGGCGAGCTGTTTGCCGAAGTGAATCATAATGGGTACATTACTCTAGCCGATCGGTACGGTTTGATGGCTGCTATTTTTGACGAAAATTTGACTGAGGAAGACAAACGCTCGATCGATCGACTCCTGCGCTCTGTGTGCCGGGGAAGAATAAAATTAGTTAACGAATTGTCTATGATCAGGTAAGTGCCGATAATTTTCCTTAACAGTAATTTTCAACATCTCAATAATCAAAAAAAGTCCCAATTGTCTCGTAGTTGGGACTTCGGGCGAGGAAACTATTGTTAATTTTTTATCGACATAGAACTTACGCAAAAAAAGGTTTAGCGCGCGAATTTATAGCGGTAGGGTTTGCACTGCGAACCTTACATATAGTTTTGCGTAAGTGCTGAACAAGTTTAATGTGCAGACATAGTTGTCGCCAACTGTAACTTGCTTAAACTTTCTTCAGGCTGAACATCCATCTGATAGCTGAGTGCCGCAGGAATCCCGAGCACGCAGCACGGAAAATTATTGCCTAGTTCCTTAACCAGCGAGTGGTTGCCCGAATCGCAGCCCAAGAATAGTAAATCTGCTGATTCTAATTCAACCACATTTCTCAGTTCTGTAGCAACCTGCCCGATGCGTAAATGAGCTTTGAATAAACCGCGCCATTCCTCAGCCAAACAGCGCGCTTGCCACAGCAACTTATCTGCTATCTCATACTCATTCTTTTGACCAAAAATTTCTCGAAAATAATGCGGATCAATCCAAGTTTTTGGCTGGGATACCGATTGGATTTCGGTTGGTAAACTCATCGCAGACGCTGCACAATTAAGGGCGAATGTTTCCTCTAAATTAGACACTTTCTGCTGTGCGACCAAGGCATTTGCTACAGCAAATTCGCAAGGATCTTCACCGTAACTTTTTGGCGATTCGTCGATTACGTAGACGACTTGAACCGTGACTTCTTTAGTTGTTACTAAACGAGTTTGATGCGCCATCCAAAGGGTAATATCCAGAGCTATTTGACTTTGGGGAGAACTGTTGTAACCGACCATAAAATTGATTGTTTTGGCCTGTTTTGAGGATTTTGATTTCTTAGAAACTGGTAATGTTGGCTCAGGCAGCAACACCATTTCTTCTGCTAAATTTTGGTATCCCAATGCAGTTTCAAAACGCGCTAACATTGTTTTGAGATTCACAGGCTTAACCTCTCTTAAGTGAATTGTTATGTCGATCCGTCGGGTGTTATTCGTCTTGAGTAAAGTAGCGATCGAGAAAATTCAAAGCATAGTTGCGGAGTTCGTAATAATCCTTCGATTCCCGCAACTCCTGGCGATCGCGCGGGTGTGCAAACGGCACTGACAAAATCTCTCCTATTGTCGCAGCCGGGCCGTTTGTCATCAGCACAATACGATCGGACATATAGATAGCTTCATCCACATCGTGAGTAATCATCATTGCAGCTTGTCTGTGATTTTCCCAGATATCCAGCACCTGTTTCTGCAACTTGCCGCGAGTCAGAGCATCCAACGCTCCAAACGGTTCGTCCATTAATAACATTTTCGGTCGAATCGCCAAAGCTCGCGCAATCCCAACCCGCTGTTTCATGCCCCCTGAAATTTCGTCTGGATATTTATCGGCTGCCGATGTTAAGTTTACCATTGCTAGGTGTTCGTTGACAAGACTAATCTTCTCGGAACGGCTAAGACTTTGCAAAACTTCATCAACGGCCAGCCGAATATTTTCCCGCACCGTCAGCCAAGGCAGCAATCCGTAGTGCTGAAATACCATCATGCGATCGGCTCCAGGTTTGCGAATTTCTTTTCCTTCCAGTGTCACCATACCCCTGCTCTGTTTTTCCAAACCAGCCACTATTTTTAGCAGCGTTGATTTGCCACAGCCAGAGTGACCGATTACGGAAATAAATTCGTTTTCTCCAATACTTAAATTGATATTTTCCAAGACGCTAAATTCTGTACCGTCACCATTTTTGTAAGACTTGAACAAATTGTCTATTTCCAGAAATAGACGATCGCTCTTGACGGAATTTTGGGTACTGATAGAAGTAGAAGTGTATTGACTCATGGTATTCTCCTAAAAATTAGTAAAGTGTTAATTGACTTTTCTGGCTATTGCCTAAATCCTAAAATTGGGCAGTCGGTTGAAACCGACTTTAGCTATTAGCCAGGGACTTAAGTCCCTGGCGGGACATTAGGAAAAGCGCAACATCTCAAACATTAAGCCTGAAAAAAAGACTGAGGGCGGTTTGCTCGAATTTCAAAACTATTCAAATAACCCACCGGATCGCTAGGATCAAATGCCTTTTTATCAATGAAAAGTTCTGCCGATTCCACTTGGTAATCCTCCTTGGGACAATCGATCGCCATTTCGGCAACAATCTTGCGGTAAAGGTCGGTTCTCCAACCTTTTTTAGCTAATTCCTCAGCATTTTTTGGCACTTCTTTAATCTGTCCCCAGCGTGCGGCTTGAGTCATCAACCAAATACTCTGAGACTGCCACATAAATGTTGAATGATTTCCGGGTATTTGAGGTAAATTCTTAGGAATGTCATAGAAAATAGTTGCATCTTCCGATTGTATGGTGCGGTCTTTTTCGTCAAACCCTCCATAGTTGTAGTCGCCAACTATTGCTGGTCGCGTAAATTTGTCGATCGCCCCTTTTTTCGGTTTCGCCCCCGTAAACGATCGCTCAGTCAGCAGCGCCGATATTTCATTGCGATTTTCCGGCTTGCTGCAATACTGACAAGCTTCCACCATTGCTTTAACCAGCGAGTAATAAGTCTTCGGATTTTCCTCAATGAATGATTCCATTACTCCCAAAAGGCGATCGGGATGTCCCAGCCAAACTTCCTTGCCTTGCACGAAGGTAAAACCCACTCCTAAATTGCCTTGAATTGCCCGCGTATTCCAAGGTTCGGCTACCATGTAAGCCTGCATGGCGCCAATCCTGATGTTCGTTACCATCTGCGGCGGCGGCACAATAATTACCCGAAATTCTTTGAACGGATTCACACCCGCAGCCGCCGATATGTAGCGGACAAAGTATTCATAAATAGAAGAACTCAGAACCACTGCCCAAACTCTTTTTTCCGACGGCTGACTGTCAAAAAAAGCTCGAAATTGTTTGCCAAATTCTTCTAAATTGCCGTTGTATTCGTGCCAAGGGCGTAAACCGAAATCCCACATAGCTTTGTTCATCGTCATGGCGTTGCCGTGGCGGTGAATTGTCATTGCCGCACACAGGGGTGCGTGTCGCGCTCCTTCGGCGCCAACTCGGGCGTTTGTGACGGCGCCGGATACGACTGGGGAGGCGTCGAGGCGGCCGAAGATTACGCCGTCGCGAGAGGTTGCCCAGCTTGCTTCGCGGTTGAGTTGGACGTTTAAACCGTATTTGCGGAAAAAGCCTTTTTTCCAGGCGATCGCAAATGGTGCACAATCGTTAACCGGCACGTATCCTACGGTTAAATTTGGTTTTTCTAAGGTTCGGGAATCGACAACCGGCTTTACGGCTAAGGCTTCTTCTGTGAGTCCTTTTGCCGATCGATCCGCGCTAATTCCACAACCAGATAAAGCCATTCCCGCCGCCGCCGAGCCCATTCCTTGCAAAAACTCGCGGCGCTTCCATTCATTGGAAAACTTGTCACTCATATTTAATTCTCGATCGCTAATAGCTAAATGTCTGTCATCAAAAACCCTGAGCTAATGACTAATCACTAATGATTAATGACCGATCGATGCGTTACCAATTCCTGAACTTTGTCCACAGCAGCGTCGAGCAACAATCCAGTTAAGCCAATTACAAACACCGCTAAAAATACCGAACTCAGATTCAAACGGCTCCACTCATCCCAGACAAAAAAGCCAATTCCTACACCGCCTGTCAGCATTTCTACCGCCACAATCACCAGCCAAGCAATCCCTAAACTAATCCGCAAACCTGTAAAAATGTATGGCAAACTCGCCGGCCAAATTATCTTGGTAATCCGCCTCCAGCGCGGCATTTCCAACACTCGCGCCACATCCAGATAATCCTTGGAAACGCTAGAAACTCCCAAAGCTGTGTTGATAATTGTCGGCCACAAAGACGTGATGAATATGACAAAAATTGCCGACGGCTCTGCTAAATTAAAAATCGATAAAGCTATGGGCAGCCAAGCTAGCGGCGACACTGGTTTGAAGATTTGAATCAGCGGATTGAGCGCCATCATTGCCGGTTTCGACATCCCGATCAGAAATCCCACAGGAATCGCAACTGCTGCACCCAGGAAAAATCCCACCAACACCCGTCGCAAACTCGCTAGCAGCAGCCACCCAATGCCTAAATCTCCAGGCCCGCGCCGATAAAATGGATGGAATATGTAATCTAAATTAGCGATTAACGCCTGATAGGGAGTGGGAATCAAATCGCTGTTGAAGCTGGCAACAATCCACCACAAGCCAAGAATTCCCAAAAAACCCGCAGCAGGCAACAAAACAGCATCTCGGATGACAACGGGTTTGACCCGCTTCCACGTTGCAACTCCTGCAAGTACGATCGCAGATAAATTAAGCTGTATGAACATTTCAATCTCCTTCAGAGTCAGGGCAGGTACAAGAATCTTGAACAATACCAACCTGAGACACTGACGAAGCCAAACTATCTTGTTCAGAAATTTGGCTTTTCAGTCTCTTCTCAATGCCTGCGAAGTTAGCTGACGGGCTAGGACTGAGAGATGTCCTTCTCCTTAGATTTCAAAATCAAAAATTACACTCACATTTGGCAATTTTTAACTTTGCTTTTTAATTCTGTAGAGATTCGCCCCGAAAATTGGTTCCTCCGCTCCAGCCACACGCTTGGTTTGATCGCGCAGTGCTGGATTAGGCTTGACTTTTTAAGCCAATTTAACATAAATTAGCACGAGCATTTAATTTTGTCAATATGTCTTTAGAAGTAGCCATTGGCGATCGGCAAAGCTCAAAAAGAGAAAATTCAAAAAGTTAACTATTAAACTAGCCTAGAGAGATAAAATGCGATCGCTCAATTTATTTATAAGAGCCATGATAGATTTTAGCCAAGCGCTACAAGATAAAATTGACATAATTGTCCAAAACTGGATCGAAGCTGTTCGCGCCGACGAGCAAATCGAAACCGCCAAGCAACTCACCTACACTTCCGTGCGCGACAGCCTTCCCATCGTACTGCAAGCGATGGTAACTATGCTGTCCCAATCAGAAGAAAGCGACATTCGGACACTCATAGAAGAAAGTTTAGACCACGGAACTCTCAGGGCAAAACAAGGCTACGATGCCGAAGAAATTGCGCGGGAATACCGCTTGCTGCGGAGGGTAATTTTCTCGGCTATAGAGCCAGAATTGCTAAAAGGCTCAGCCGCTGAAGTGAGCCGAGCTTACCGCTTAATTGACAGTGCCCTCGACGAAGTAATTGCTGACTGTTTCCAAAGCTATACCCAGGCAAGATTCCAAGAACTACAGGAGTTGCAAAACCAATTGCAACTTACAAATCAAGAGCTGACTCGCTTAGTTCGCGCCAGTCAAGAGAATCTATCTCACTTAGCTCACGAATTGAAAACTCCCCTCACCTCTATTATTGGTTACTCAGAATTGTTTTTGCGCCAAAGAAACAATTCTCAACTTAAAGATTCTACTCCCAATTTGGCACATATTGATAAAGTCCTCAGCAACGGCAGACGGTTACTTAGATTAATTAACGATACTCTCGAAATCTCGCGGTACGACGCGGGACGCATAAAATTGCAGCTAACTGCGACAAAGGTGCGATCGGCGATCGGCACTGTTGTCGAAATAATCGAGCCTTTGGCCAAAGCAAAAAATTTAGAGATCGCCCTTGAATGCGATCCGGTTCTGGATCAAGTGATGACAGATTACTTGCGCTTGCAGCAAATTATCACCAACTTGACGAGCAACGCCATTCGCTACACCCAAGCTGGTACTATTACCATAAAAACCGAATTATTGTCACACAAACATTGGAGTCTCTGCATCACCGATACAGGAATTGGCATTGCTTCAGAAGACTGCGATCGGATTTTTATGCCCTATTTTCGAGCCGACAGCTCCCTGGCTTCTGGGATGCCGGACAGTACCGGCTTAGGGCTAGCAATTGTCGCTCGATTAGTCAACCTCTTGCAGGGTAAAATCGAATTAGTTTCTGAAGTAGGAGTTGGCTCCTCCTTCACTGTAATTTTTCCCTTAGAATTGGATGGAGTTTAGATTTAGGACTCACTGCAACCTCTATACTTAGGTCACAACTAAGCACCTTACTCCTTCTTTATTCCTCTCGCAACAAAACTAATGACTAATAACTAATGACTAATGACTTCTTCAAATCAGAAACCGAAGAGTTACATAAACAGCCGCACTTATTAATTGCACCGCCATCACAGGAAGTCCGTAACGCAGAAAAGTTTGAAAAGAAATCCGGCGTCCGTGCTGTTCAGAAATTCCCGCCGCCACTATATTAGAAGAAGCTCCTACCAAAGTGCCATTTCCGCCTAAAGTTGCTCCATACATCATCGCATAAAACAGCGGCAGCACAGCAGGTGGAAACTGCCCTGCAAAATCCGGCGCCAGCACTTCTGCCGGTGCAAGCCCGACATTGACAACATACTGTTTTAGCAGCGGCACCATCGCCACTACCAACGGAATATTTGGCACCACGCTCGACATCAAACCCACAAAAAATAACAAAACTAAAGAACCCAGAACAATATTTTTACCTAAAATCACTGCTAATATTCCAGATATATTGCCGATTACTCCGGTTTTTTCCAAACCGCCAATCAGCACAAAGATAGACATAAAAAATAGCAGCGTGCTCCAATCTAAATCCCGCAAAATATTATTAACAGAATCAATTTGGGAATGGTGAGCTAAAAGCATTGCCAAAGCAGCCCCCAACAAAGCAACGGCTGCCGGTGAAATAGGCACGGGCAGAGACTCTCCTATTACAAAAAATGTCAGCACGAAAGCTATAATTAAGCCGCCTACTGCTAAAACTCGCGGGTGATTAATTTTTGGGTGGGGCAAATGTTCCAAATCGTCTAAGTTCTTGTGCCAAATTTCGCGGAACAGCCAAGGCAACATAACTACTATAACTCCTACTGCAATTGCCCCGCCCAAACTTAACTTTACCAGGTAATCTGCAAAGCTCATGTTAATAGCATCACCGACAATGAATGTCGCTGGATCGCCCACGATTGTCAGCAGTCCCGAACTGTTAGCTACAAATACCATTAAAATCAGTAACGGCACAAAATCTACACCGACTTCTTCTGCCATTGGCGGAATTAATGGTGCTAGCAGCATGACTGTCGTGGCATTGGGCAAAACTGCACAAATTGGGGTAGTAATTGCGACAATACCCAGCAATAGATTTTTGCCCTTGCCTTTCGCCAAAAGCACCATTTGAGTTGCCAAGTATTCAAATACTTTGGTAGGCTCAAAGGCTCTCACCATTACCATCACACCGAAGAATAAACCCAGTGTTGCGTGACTCCGACCAATATATTCGATCGCGTTGTTTAACGTCATCACGTGGGTAAAAACCAGAATCACCGCTCCCAGAAATGCCGCAACTGTGAGGTGTATCCATTCTGTAATTATTAAGAAAATTACACATATAAATGTTGTTGCAGCAATCACAGCTTGTACGTTTTCCATTTATTCCCCTGAAAAATTTAAAACTTAAAATTAAAAACTATTAGTGTGAGGCAATTTACTACTTTATGGCTCTTCTGTCAATAGGTTGAAGGGCTGATTATCGTAACAACAAGCTGGGATCGAGCCCTAGAGAGAGATCCGGCATAGGGAAAAAATAACCTCAAAACTACTTCTTTTGGCAGGGTCGCGATCGCCCGAAGTTTGGTATGGCGATCTGGCGATCACTAAACTACAATGAAGCATGGGCAATCTCTGCCAAACTCACCCCCTACGCAGACATCATGGACTACAGCCAAGTGCTCGCCGACAAAACCGATATTATCGTCCAAAATTGGATTGAAGCAGTTCGTCAGGATCGGAAAATTGAAACTGCTGAGGCCCTACCGCACTCAGCAATCGAGAATCACATACCTCACCTGTTGGCGGCGATGGCCACAGTGCTTTCCCAATATCAACGCAGCGAAATAAAAGTAATAATTGAAGCCAGTTTAGATCACGGATTTCTCAGGGCCGAACAAGGCTACGACGCCGCAGAAGTAGCCCGCGAATACCATTTATTGCGTCAAGTAATATTCTCCCACTTAGAAGCAGAATTGCTAGCAGGAACCACCGCCGAGGTATTCAGAGCTTTTCGGCTCATAGATGCCGTACTAGACGAAGCAATTGCCCAGTGTTTCAATAGCTACGTTGCTCAGAGGCTGCTGGAACTTCAACAAATCCAAACTCAGTTACAACTCACAAATCAAGAACTCTCTCGCCTTGTCAGCGCCAATCAAGAAAACGTCTACCATTTGGCTCACGAACTCAAAACTCCTCTCAACTCAATTATTGGTTATTCCGAACTATTCCTGCGAAAAGAAAGATGGCAACCTGAAGTCAAAGATACCCTCCCCGGCATCGAACACATCGAGCGAGTATTGCGTAACGGCAGACAGTTGCTCCGCATGATTAATGACACACTAGAACTTTCTCGCGCCGATGCCGGAAAAATTAAACTTCACCTGCAGCGAACTAATGTACAATCAGTAATTAGCACCGTAGTAGAAATGATGCAGCCAATTGCTGATGCTAAAGGACTAAAGCTCGCTGTTACCAGCGACTGCGGCCCAACACAAGTAATCTCCGACTTTGGGCGGCTGCAACAAATTCTGATCAACCTGCTGAGCAATGCCATTCGCTATACAGAAGCTGGTAGCATTGAATTAAGTTGCCACCCTGCTGGAGAAGGAAATTGGGCGATCGCAATTACAGATACCGGCATTGGCATCGCCCCCGAATATACAAACCGCATCTTTGACCCCTTCTTTCAAGCCGGAGAAGTCGGCAAACAGCTCTTTCCTGCCGAAAGCACCGGCCTGGGATTAGCAATAGTATCGCGGCTCGTCACGCTGCTCCAAGGCAAAATCGAGGTAGTATCAGAAATAGGAGTCGGTTCAACTTTTACCGTGATTCTACCCCAAGAAGTTAAAATTCTCCAAGAAGTAAGCTAAACATTAAGTTCAAATTTTTACATCCGAAAATCCTATGCCCGCAGCCAACCTTAGCCCTTCCACCACAGCCTTTCCCCTCACCGCCGTAGTCGGGCAAGAAGCAATCAAATTAGCCCTGCTGTTAGCAGCAGTCGATCCCGGATTGGGAGGAGTTGCGATCGCAGGCCGCCGCGGGACAGCAAAATCAGTAATGGCCCGCGCCTTGCACTCTCTACTGCCACCAATTGAAATTGTTAAAGACTCTTTTTGCAACGCCGAACCTACTCATATTCTTGCAGAAAAGGCATCTTTTCTATTGGAAGAAAACGGGCAAGATTCCAACACTACCGATACTAATTCCCCAAAGACAGAAATAATTCCCACACCCTTCATTCAAATTCCTTTGGGTGTCACCGAAGACAGACTCTTAGGTTCAGTCGATGTCGAACAATCAGTAAAATTCGGCCAAACCGTATTTCAACCCGGACTCTTAGCCCAAGCAAATCGAGGCGTACTTTATGTAGACGAAATTAACCTCCTCGATGACAACATTTCCAACCAATTGCTAACAGTATTAACCGAAGGGCGCAACCAAATAGAACGCGAAGGGATTAGCTTCCAACACCCCTGCAAACCTCTATTCATCGCCACCTACAACCCCGAAGAAGGGCCGCTCAGAGAACATTTGCTCGATCGCATCGCGATCGTACTTTCAGCCGACGCAGCACTCGAACTAGAAGAAAGAGTCTATGCAGTAGAACAAGCTTTATCCTACTCCAGCTCCCCCCAAGACTTTCTCAATCAATACAGCGAAGACACCGACAACCTCAAAACCCAAATCATCCTAGCCAGAGAATGGCTCAAAGATGTCAGCATTAAACGCGAACAAATTGCCTACCTAGTAGAAGAAGCCATCCGGGGTGGCGTTCAAGGACACCGCGCCGAAATATTCGCAGTCCGCGTCGCCAAAGCCTGCGCCGCCATCGAGGGACGCACAGAAGTTAACGCCGAAGACCTGCGCCGCGCCGTAGAATTAGTCATCGTACCCCGCGCCACCATCATCCAAACTCCCCCAGACGAAAACTCTCCTCCTCCTCCCCCTCCACCACCACCCCAAAAGCAGTCAGAACAAGAACAAGACGAACCAGAAAACGAGCAAGAAGACGAAGAAGACCAAGAGGATGAAGACAACCCGGAACCTGAAGAAGAACCAGAAAAAGATACCATTCCCGAAGAATTTCTCTTCGACCCCGAAGGCGTAATTCTCGACCCCAGCGTGCTTTTCTTCGCCCAAGCCGCCAACCGCCAAGGCAAATCGGGCAGCAGAAGCACTATTTTCTCGGAAGATAGAGGCCGTTACGTCAAGCCAGTATTGCCCAAAGGCCCCGTCCGCCGCATTGCCGTTGACGCTACCCTCAGAGCCGCCGCACCCTACCAAAAAGCCCGCCGCGACCGGAATTCAGACCAGGAATCCACCGCCGGCTCAATCACAAATCGAGAGAAGCGTGTATTTGTCGAACAGGGAGATATTCGGGCGAAGCGCTTGGCCAGAAAAGCTGGAGCTTTAGTTGTCTTTGTCGTCGATGCCTCCGGTTCGATGGCCCTCAACCGGATGCAGTCGGCCAAAGGTGCAGTCATGCAGCTACTCACAGAAGCTTATCAAAGCCGCGACCAAGTGGCTCTCATTCCCTTTCGCGGAGAACAAGCAGAAGTGCTGCTACCGCCGACTCGCTCGATAGCCTTGGCCCGCAAGCGTTTGGAACGTTTGCCCTGTGGTGGCGGTTCCCCCCTGGCCCACGGATTGACTCAAGCAGTGCGGGTGGGAGTCAATGCGCGACAGTCTGGAGATATTGGTCAAGTGGCGATTGTCGCCATTACTGATGGGCGGGGGAATATTCCTTTGGCTCGTTCTTTGGGCGAACCGATTGTAGATGGAGAAAAGCCTGATATTAAGCAGGAATTGTTAGAAATTGCTGCCAAAATTCGTGGGTTGGGAATGCAGTTGCTGGTGATTGATACCGAGAGCAAGTTTATTTCGACTGGCTTTGCGAAGGAATTGGCCAAGACTTCTGGAGGGAAATACTATCACTTACCGAAAGCTACCGAACAGTCGATCGCAGCTATGACTAAAAATGCTCTGCGCGACGCGATCGGCTAAAATCCTGATATCCGCGTTTATGTGCGGTTAAAAATCCAAAAATTAGACTTTTTTTTGCCAAAAGTCTAATTTTTAACTCTCACTCTCCGGCGAGTCACCGCCAGCGAACCCGCAACTAAACCCAACCCTATCACCGCCGAAGGCTCAGGAATTCTTACGGGCAGAGGCTCCCGGCTTACCGTTGCCCGGTTCTGGCTTGAAGAAGTTGTACGTTGGGGGAGTTGACCGATACTATCAGCCAGCAGCAAATGTTCTGAACCCTGCCCTGAAGTAGCGGTAGAAACGGCTCGGACATTAGCTGCAACGGCAGCTTGACTACCGGAAATAACGGTGGCGGCAGCCAATAATATTCCGGCTGTAGGTGACAATAATTTGCGTTCAAAAAAGGTGGGCATTGGACATTACCTATTTAGCAGTTTGTCGATCGAACTCGCTCTATTCATTAATTTTATGGGCATCCTCTGTCTGAGCTACCTTAGTAATTAACGGAACCGATTGTAGATTTTAGATTTTAGATTTTATATTTTATATTTTATATTATTCAAGTTTCTGATCCCTAGTTTCAACTAAGTCGCAAATCAAAAACCTAAAATCAACTGTGGCCCCTGCCTCTAGCATATACTCCTTAATCCCCAATCGTAAATCCCCCATCCAAAATTGATTGACTTCAGCTATATCTGCGATTTGATGGACTTTAAGTTGGCCCCTGGCTACATATAGCCCCGACCCTTTAAACTCAATTATAGCTTTGCCGCGAGGCGCAACGGTGGGAGACAGCGACACGGCACAGACCTGTACGCAGTCGATTATAAACAATCGATCCCTGCTTTGGAGTGATTTCACCCCCGTTCTTTATCAAATCTTTAAACTCTTTCAGGTTTTGCAAACACAGTGTAAAGCTGTCAAAATGATAGATAGCAATTCTCAGCCAAAATTAGGTAAATCCTCGTGAGTAACACTAGCAATTTCCGCGAAGCCGTGCGCGAGGCCAAAAACCACGCGCTGGTAGGCCCCAACGTCATCTCCAACGCTCTCCCCTTCGTCGGCGGCGGACTTGTCTTAACTGCTGTCGGCACCTACGGTGGCCTGGGAGTGATCCGCAACTATCCCGCGATCTTCTTTCCCACATTCATCGCCGCGATCGTCCTACAATTAATTCTGTTCTTTGTCGCCCGCGGCGCAGCCGAACAAAACAACAAAAATACCGCTTTGCCTCTGCTGGCAACCTACAGCTTGCTTACAGGCTACACCCTCAGCGGATTGGTGTCTCTAGCCCTCAGAAGCGAAGGCGTCGGCATCGCCGGTATTGGTTTTGCTGCACTTGGATGTGGCATTACTTTTATCGCCGCCCGCCAAATTGGCTCCAACCTTTCTGAACAAGACGGCATGGCCCTCACCAAAACTATCAGTTTAGGTGTGATTGCTTTGTTAGTCGTCGTTGGCGGTCAGTTTCTGCTCTCTCTATTTGGCGTCTACACCCCAACATGGTTGGAAATTGGCATTTCTGGCATCGGCGTGTTTATATTTGCCGGCGCTGCGATCGTCGATTTTTACATATTACCCCGCAGCTACCGCGACGACCAGTATTTGCCCGCCGCTCTGTCGATGTACTTGACCTACATCAACTTGTTCATCTTTATTCTGCGCCTGTTGATTGCTATCAACAGCCGCGATTAATTGAAACTTTAGCTTAAAAAAACCGCGGCTCGATCGACATCCGGCCGCGGTTTTTTAATTAAGATTTGGAATCAACATAGTCGTCATCGCCTCCTTTGTCCCTCATACAAAAAACTTATATCATGTTCACAGCCGACAGACATAAGGTATAATTTTAATTTTTAATCACTCAATCAAAACTCTTGGTATCTAATTGTGTCGATCGCGATTTGAACATTCATAAAAAATTAATTGGGGAAAACTCATGTACTTAAAATATGAAGATATCAGGAGAGTCAGCGTAGAAATTACCTCCAGGTGCAATGCAGCTTGCCCGCAGTGTCCCCGCACCGACAACCCGATTTTGCCGGGGGCAGAATTAAAGATGGAGGATATTGAGAGAATTTTCCCCCAAGAGTTTTGCTCTCAGTTGGATTTGGTTTATATGTGCGGCAACTACGGCGATGCTATGACTAGCAATACCACAATTCCGGCGATCGAGTATTTGCACCGCATGGGAGTTCCTCATATCAGCCTGTACACCAACGGTAGCGGACGCAATCCCGACTGGTGGCAATCGCTGGCAAAGGCGATGACAGGAGAACACGATCGCGTAATTTTTAGTATCGACGGGTTGGCAGATACTAACAGCATCTACCGCCAAAATACCAACTGGGACAGGATAATGCAGTCGGTTAATGCCTTTATCCAAGCTGGCGGAAAAGCTGTATGGCACTACTTGATATTTGAACACAACCAGCACCAAGTAGAAGCAGCGCGGGATTTAGCCCAACAAATAGGATTTGTCGAGTTTGTACCGAAAGCTACCTCTCGTTTTGTGGCGAAAGAGATTTATGATAAAGAGTCAGCAAATCAAGAGCCTCAGAAAGCAGAAAACTCTCAGGTAGATGCCAAGAGCGATCGCCAAAACCAACCAGCAACAGCTAATGTGTCAGCCCCTCAGCATCAAGAACAGGCAGCGCTTCAGTTCCACCGACAAGGTGAGGAATGTTTGAAACAAGGGCAACTGTCAGAGGCGATCGCAGCCAGCCAACAAGCCCTGAAAATTCAACCTAATTTTGCAGCAGCCTGGAAAACTTTAGGCAATGCTGTTCAAGGTTTGGGGAAGATGCAAGCAGCAGCAGATTGTTACGCCAAGGCCCTCAAAATTCAGCCTAATTTTCCCGAAGTTTATGCTAATGTCGGCAGTCTTTATGCTCAACAGCAACAGTGGCAACCAGCTAGTGCTTATTACCAAAAGGCGATCGAGCTTAAACCCAATTTTGCAGGAGCTTATCGCAATTTAGCTAAAGTTTTGACGCAGTTGGGGCAACCAGGAAAAGCCAATTATGCTTGGTATCAAGCTATAGCTATCGAAACCTCTCAAGCACCCGCTCAAACTCAGCCTATCCCATCACAGCCAGCCAGCGAAGAACTGCAACCCCCATCACTGGAACAATATAAAAATCCACAGGGAGACCAATTTATCCAAGCTGTAGAAAAATTTGGTAGCCTAAATAATTACTACCGTAATGTAGAAATTAGCTGTCAAACTCAAGCCACCAAAGAGATTTTCATCAGTTTTGAAGCGGAACTCTGGCCTTGCTGTTGGGTAAGCCATACTAAATACGCTGTTTATAACCACACTTACAGACCGCAAATGCTGGGTTTAATTGAAAAGTACGGCAAGGGGTTTAATTCTCTCAGAACTCAATCTGTGAAAGATGCGATCGCCAGAGATTGGTTTCGCGAAGACCTCACAAAAAGTTTTTCCTGTTCTAAAAGGTTGGACGTATGCGCTCACGAATGCGGTAAAACTTTCAATTCAACAGGTTCGCAGTATATATAAGAAGGAAGGCACTACACGGATAACGCTGTTAATTCTATCGGGAACCCTGGTTTTAATGTGGTGAAGCGATCGAATTTCATGTCACGATTCAGGCAGGTTATCGGGATCGAGCCCTTGCGATCGCAAATACTCAGCTAGGCGTTCGGCTCGCTGTCGTTCTACCCTCAACTCCTCGCGCATCTGCCCCGCCGCTACATCCGGCAGGGGATAGACATTTCCCGACTCGTCGTACCAAACCAGAATTTCTTGCTCGATGCCCCCAATAACTTGCCCAGATCGCCCCATGCCCAGTCCCACTTCTGGCATCCAATAGGGCTCGCCAATCTGCTGGCGATACTGCCCGTCAATCAGCTTGTAGGCTTCAAACGGTTGATGCCGATCGCGCCGCCAAAATTCGGGGTTGTAAATAATGTAGTACAAAACCCCTAACCCGGCATAAATCGACATTTTATCGTCGTATTCTCCGCCGGGTTTGTGAGACACCATTTCCAATGCTACGATCGGCACAACCTCGTTTTCTTCCCAGACAGCATAGCTGCGGCGAGATTTGCCCCCTTTTCGGCGCTCCACCCCCAAACTGAGAAACCCGTCGGGGACGACAGGCACTTTGGGACTGATTCCTGTGGTGTGATACACCGCCATATCCACCCCAAAGTACCAATCCATGCGAGCCGACCAAATGCTGGTCAGGACAAACAACAATAGGTTCGGCAGCAGATTCTGGTCTTCGTTATCCACAGGGGTATCGTCCGAACAGGGCAGGTCTTCGGTGGACGGCAAGCTGAATTTTAGTTCTGGGGAAATCATGGCAGTTAACTCCCATCGAGAGCGTTAACCTGATTTTAGACTATAGCAACTTTTTTTGAATTTTGAATTTTTAATGCGGTAAAGTTTTTAATTCAACGGGTTCGCACTATATCTAATCAGGAAGAAGCAATAACATTTTGTTGAAAAATCCCAATTTCAGCTAAACTCAAAAATACACCCCAAAACTAGGAGAACTCACAGTGGAAGTTCTAGACATCAAACACAATATCGAAACTTTGTCCGATCGACTGGGTACAACCCAGGACTATCTTTGACATCCCCGCACTCACAGCAAAAATTCAAGACTTAGAGCAAATCTGCGCCCAACCAGCATTTTGGGACGACCAAGATCGAGCTCAAGAAACCCTCCAAGAACTTAATGACTTCAAATCTCATTTAGACCAATACCGCGGCTGGCAAACTAGCTTGGAAGACGCTAGAGCTATTTTAGAACTGCTGGAGTTAGAAGCCGATGAGTCCCTGTTCCAAGAAGCCTCATCGAGTCTTTCTCAGTTAACCCGCGAACTCGACCAGTGGGAACTGCAACAATTACTATCGGGGCCTTACGATGAAGGCGGCGCCGTGTTGACAATTAACGCCGGGGCCGGCGGCACAGATGCTCAAGATTGGGCCGAAATGCTGCTGCGGATGTACACCCGCTGGGGGGAAAGTCAAGGTTACAAAGTACATTTAATGGAAATTTCCGAGGGAGAGGAAGCAGGTGTTAAATCGGCTTCTTTGGAAATTGTCGGCCGCTACGCTTACGGTTATATGAGGTCGGAAAAAGGCACTCACCGTTTGGTCAGAATTTCGCCTTTTAATGCTAACGACAAGCGTCAAACCAGTTTTGCCGGCGTCGAAGTGATGCCAGTTCTCGATCGATCCGTCAAGTTGGACATTCCAGAAAAAGATTTGGAAATCACGACTTCCCGCGCTGGCGGCAAGGGCGGGCAAAATGTTAACAAGGTAGAAACCGCAGTCCGCATCGTTCACCTTCCTACTGGTTTGGCCGTCCGCTGTACAGAGGAACGCAGTCAGTTGCAAAATAAGGAAAAAGCTCTGGCATTACTCAAGGCTAGGCTGTTGGTGATTGCTAAGGAACAGCGGGCTTCGGAAATTGCCGAGATTCGCGGCGACATGGTGGAGGCGGCTTGGGGCAACCAAATTCGCAATTATGTTTTTCACCCATACCAAATGGTCAAGGATTTGCGGACTGGGGTGGAAACAACCGCCATCGCAGATGTAATGAACGGCGAATTAGACCCGTTTATTCAAGCTTACCTGCGGCAGGAAAATCAGTTGATAGCCCAAACTGATTCAACCGCCCGAATATAATTGGCGCCTTGACATACAAAGTCTGCCTGTGCAGACTAAAGAATCAAGAGCAGTAATGGCAGCGGATTTGCTATAATTTTGAGGTTTTGGTCGATCGCCCGACCTCCAATAGGTCGCGCGGTCAAAAACCTTGATATGATAAAACTTGATCTAACGAACAAAAGGAGAAATAATGACCCAAGTTGTAATAGGCGAAAATGAAGGGATTGAGTCAGCCCTACGACGGTTTAAGCGACAAGTTTCCAAAGCGGGTATTTTCCCCGACATGAGAAAGCACCGCCACTTTGAAACCCCCTTGGAAAAGCAGAAGCGCAAAGCTATTGCCAGAAGGACTAAGAGACGCTTTCACCGCACTAACAAACCCTAGAATTATTAGCACTAAATTGATTCGGCAGATATAATGCCTTGCGATTCTAGTACCGCAGCGACTCGGAGAATCACCGCTTCGCTGTAGGGAGCACCAATAATTTGTACCCCCAAGGGCAAAGCGCCGGGTCGCTGTACGGGCACGCAAAGAACGGGCAAGCCAATAAATGATAGGGGTTGGGTGAACAGTCCGAGATTGGGACGCACTAAGATTTCTTGTCCGGCTATTACCATTTTCTCGACGCCAATTTCAGGGGCAGCTATCGGGGTTGCGGGTGCGAGGATGATGTCTGTGTGTTGGAATATTTCGCGAATTTGATCGCGGTACCACTGTCTGAATCTCTGGGCTTGCAAGTACCAAGTTGCAGGGATCAGGGTTCCCGCTAAAAAGCGATCGCGCGTGGCGGGATCGAAGTCTTGAGGGCGCGATCGCAAATTGTCTAAATGCAAGTTTCCCCCCTCGCAAGCGGTAATGATAAATGCCGCAGCCCTGGCGCGATCGGATTCCGGTATGCTGACAGTCGCAAGCCCCCCTATTTTTGGGGGGTTTGTTGTTTTATCTGTGCTGTTACCACAATCCAAGACATTTGTCAAGGCTTTAGCAACTATTTCTACAGCATCCATTGCTTCCGGTTCGGTCCCTGTGGCGAAATACCCGTCAGCAACAGCAATTCGCAATCCTTCGATGCCTTGATTTAACTGCGGCGAACAAAGTTCTGGCGGGCGTTGAGTGCAAACTGGGTCACGAGAATCAGGGCCTTGCAGGATATCGTACAGCAGCGCCATATCTCTGATCGATCGCCCAAACGGCCCCACACAATCCAAACTACCCGAAAATAAATAAGCGCCAGCCCTGGACAAACGGCCGTAAGTAGGCTTAAACCCAAAGACACCGCACAAAGCAGCCGGTACGCGGATGGAACCGTTAGTATCAGAACCAAGGGTGATGGGTACAAAACCGGCGGCGACTGCTGCAGCAGAACCGCCGCTGGAACCGCCAGCGATGCGCGTAGTATCGCGGGGATTGCGAGTCGGGCCGTAGTGGCTGTTTTCCGTCACGAAACCGTAGGCGTACTCGTCCATGTTGAGAGTACCCACGAGAACAGCCCCGGCTTGTTTTAGTCGGGCGACCACGGCCGCGTCCTGGGTAGCCGGAGGATGGTCAGCGTTGATTTTTGACCCTGCTAGAGTAGTAATTCCGCCGATGTCGAACAGGTTTTTGGCTGCGAAGGGAACGCCTGCTAAAGGGCCTGGGTTTTGGTTATTTGCGATCGAATTATCTATATTTTCGGCTGCTGCGAGTGCGCTGGATGCAGTGATTGCAGTAAAGCAATTAAAAGCTTTATCCTTAACAGCAATCCGTTCCAAAGCAGCACTTACCGCATCTGTAGCCGTAACCTTACCACATTTAACAGCCGCTGCCGTAGCAACCGCATCAGCCTTATCTAAAAAACATCTGCGTTCATCTGCGTTCATCGGCCCTCATCTGCGGTTAAAAATCTAAGGTTCAAACACCGGCGCGACTTCTACTTCTTGAGGTAAAGGGAATTCAGTAACGAGTCGGGCGATCGCAGCTATCCTCTCGAAGTTTACCACAACACCGGGCCGATGTTCAGGGTCTAAGGGTAAGTTTATCAGTTCGGCCGTGCGATCGACATATTCTTCTATATTTGTCATTAGTCCATCCCAAACAACATCAGCGTTTATCCGCGTACATCTGCCCTCATCTGCGGTTGAAAATCTAAGGTTCAGATATAGGTGCGATGATTATTGTATTGTAATCGCGATCGGGCTGTCATTTATTATCGCTCAGTTTTTTGTATTCCTCGGATTGTCTGATATCATCTAGAGGCGATATAGGTTCAGTTGGTTGATCGGGACAGAACTCTATACATATATCTATAACAGCTTTCTTATACTTTTGAGCATCGTAATTTTCATAATATGAATTTACTATTCTTGCCTGCACTCTTACTGTTCCTTCCTGCCACCCTCCAAAACCTACTTTGAGAAGTTTACAGCTTACTCCTTTACCTTCCCAGTGAATTTCATTGTTCCACATATAACGTTCGGAATCGAAGGAAATTTTATTTATGTCGGATTTTATATCAGCACGTTCTTCCGAAGTACCACCCCTAACTTTCCAGGGATAAATATTTAAAAAAATTTCCGTAAATTCTTTACTAACTACCTCCTTGAATTTCGCTACTGTAAATGTATTATTGTTATCGAACAACAAAACATCATCATCGCGGTCTAGTGGTTTAAATTTATCATTCATAAAATTTGATGCTGTCATGGAGCTTTAAATATCAGGCGTGTAGAAGCAGGAGTTACAAATGTTCTCGTGGCCATCTCCACCTACGAATACAACTATCTTTACCTTTTTTATGTCTGCTTGCTTAGCAGATTTTATGAACTCACTCCGCTTCGATGTTTGTCTTTAACTCAAACACTGACAGTTTCCCGCAACTTATCAACGGCAACATCCAGGGGAGGCAAAGTAAAATCCTCAGCATCCAGTAATTCCTTAACCTTCTCAAAAATCTCAACCTCCGCCTCTTCCTGATCCGTCAGCTTATCATAAAAATAAGGGTCAGTAAACCACTGCTCAAACGCCATCTCTAGCCGCCCATTCGGTGCTAGTTCAAACCGCCAATACTTAGAAACTCTACTATCAACCACCTCAAACAGCGGTGCAGGATTCTGCATGGGATAATAGGTGTAGTTATCGTCACAGATATAGTACCAAACATTACCCTGCGATTGGTAAAGAGCGTAGACAACATATTCCTTGCCAAGCGTTAGGGGGAATTCCACTTCTTTCGTAAAATAGAACTCAGGCTTGAGGTAACTTTCAGGGAGAGCATTACCTGTATTGGCAATACAGCGAATTTTCATGTTTTTTATAACTACAGATTTTTTAGTGCAGCTTTAAGATATGTACGTTTGAATTTGAACTCAACAGTTTTGGCAGTCTCGTTATTTCTGAACCAATGTAGTTCAACAACTGCTCCCTCAATTACTGCGGTTTGGGCACTAACCATTTTAACCCCATCACCGACTTTCCCTCCGTAATTAGCAACCAATCTGGGAGCATCTCCCAACGGCTTATCTGCACTGCCTTGAATTCGCTTGCCCACGCTAGCTTTAGCATCTTGCAACAGAAGTTGCTCCTGCAAATTTCTCGGACTCTCATCGGGAATAGCACCTTGATTCACCATTTAACAGCTTCAAATATTGTTTGTCAAATACCATAAAAATTAATTTTAGCAGGTGAAGTTTCCGCCAGCAACTTTCCCCGCGAAATCACATACCGAACTGCAGCGCGCCTTCTAATTGCATCATAACAATCATCAGCATCCAACACAATCAAATTTGCAGGTTTCCCCGCCTCTATCCCATAATTCTCATCTCCCAGATAGAGAGTTTTAGCACCATTGATAGTGACCATATTAAAACAAGCTGCAATCTCAGCCATTCCCGTCATCTGACAAACATGAACCGCCATATGAGCGACATCCAACATATTTCCCGTACCTAAACTATACCAAGGATCTTGCACGCAGTCGTGACCAAAACTCACATTCAATCCCTGCAGCCACAACTCCTTAACTCGCGTCACCCCACGGCGTTTGGGATAAGTATCAGCGCGGCCTTGCAGAGTGATATTAATTAAAGGATTCGCGATGAAATTAATTCGCGATTTTGCCAAACTTCCCATCAGCTTAAAAGCATAAGCATTGTTATAAGAACCGAAAGCCGTCGTGTGACTAGCTGTCACCCGCGAACCCGCCCCGCTTCTAATCGCACAAGCTGCTACCACCTCCAAAAATCTCGACTGCTCATCATCGATTTCATCGCAGTGAACATCTATTAATCTATTGTATTTTTCAGCAAGTTCAAAAATTCGCTCAACCGACTTCACCCCATCTTCCCGCGTCAACTCATAATGCGGAATCCCGCCCACAGCATCCGCACCCATATCCAGAGATTTCTCTAAAAGTTTCTCATTTTCTGGACTTCCGTAAATCCCGTCTTGGGGAAAAGCCACAACTTGCAGAGTCATCCAATCTTTGACTTGTTCTCGAACTTCCAAAAGTCCTTGCAAAGCAGTCAGCGTCGGTTCGCTAACATCAGCGTGACTCCTGACAAACAAAATCCCTTGAGACGCTTGCAGCCTTAAAGTTTCAACAGCCCGTTTTTTGACATCATCCAGAGTTAAACCTTGCTTTCGTTCCCCCCAAATTTGAATTCCCTCGAACAAAGTGCCGCTTTGATTCCATCGCGGTTCCCCCGCCGTTAAAGCCGAATCGAGATGAATGTGCGACTCCACAAAAGGAGGACTAACTAATTTGCCTTGAATGTCGATTTCGTGTTCGCCAACTGCTGATATCCGAGGCGAAACGGCGACTATTTGCTCATTCTCAATAGCAATATCTACCGTTGGGCGATCGTCGATCGCACCCAACAAACGACATTCGCGCAGAACAATGCTATACTTTTGCTCAGGCATGACAATTGCACTTATTTTAACACTTGTAAACTTTATCCTTCCTAGTTGCGATTCAGCCTAGTGAGACCACAAGAATTCGCCAATCACTTGCGAACCCCATTTTTCTCTTCCTCTGCGTCCTCTGCGCCCTTTGCGGTTAAAAAATCTTACTAAAAAAACCAACCTATAACCCTAATCACCCCGAATAAAGCGCAACTACAAATCGCCAATATCAGACAATCTCAAACTCCAGATTGTGATTTTTCACCAAATCAAAGGTAAAATGGTCAACCACATTAGTATTGCTCAACTCCAGATTGTAAAAATCAACAAAATCCGCATCAAAATACGGCCCCGCGTGCCAAGTACCCACATCTAACTTAATAAAACAATTGCCCGGAATCCGAAAAGCAGCCATATCCTCTAAACTCGGTTTATAGCTATCCCCAGGAGGCGCAACCGCCATCAACCAATCCTTCCCCTCCAAAGAACCCAAACACTGAGTACATTGAATATGCCTCGTAATTTTGCCAAACTTGCGACCTTTCTGGTGCAGTCGCATGATGTAAAATCTAGGAATACCATTTTGCAAATTTAACTGAGCATCCTCAGCATCGAAAGACTTGCCATCAACAGCCGCCCAGATAACTTGACCGTAACTCCGAAAATTCTCCGGTGTCACCCATTGTGCGGATAACTGCTTAGTCGAAATTGATTCGCTCATAAAGCCCAACATTCCTAGCTTGATCCGTTAGGAACATTCTAATACAGTAAATCCTCTCTCATCTCTTCTCTGTGCCCTCTGTGTCCTCTGCGGTTAATTAAATAAAAAAATCTAGTTCACTTTCTCGATCGCCCAAAACACCCTTACAATAAAAATCAGCACACTGCTGCAAAAAACGAGCCGGAATATCAGGCCGAGCACCCCAATGCAAATGCAAGTAAGAAGCGTGCACTTGACAAACTCCCCAACCTTCAGCAACCGCCTCAACTTCCCCCCGCTTCCCATACCTCCAACTGTGATAAACTGGATTACTCGGTTCCACAATTAAATGCGATCGATGAAACTCATGTCCCCAAACCTCATCAAGAGCAGTTAACACCAAACTATCCCTCACCGCCACAGCTTCTCGGTATCCCAGCGTCAAACGCTTTCCCATCGCAGCAGCAGTTTCCAACACTCCCACCCCTGGCCAAGAATTGCCATCGAAGTCTACAATAGAATCACACAAGTACATTAAACCGCCGCACTCCGCATAAGTCGGCATTCCCAAAAAAATAGCACTTCTTACCGCATCCCGAATTAAAACATTACCGCTCAATTTTTGAGCAAACACTTCGGGAAAACCGCCACCAAAATATAACCCTTGCACATTGTCAGGAAAAACAGCATCATCAAGCGGACTCCAAAATACCAACTCCGCACCCAAATCTTCCAACAAATCAAGATTGTCCTGATAGTAAAAATTAAAAGCCCGATCGCGCGCAACTGCAATCCTCACTCCAAATTGTTTTCCCAAACAGTTGACAACATCATCTTTTTTAGTTACAATAACGGAAGGGACACTGTGCCTACCCGAAAGTTGCTCTGACCCCTCACCCCCCTCATTTCGAGTTGCAGCCAACAAAGGCAAAAGTTGCTCCCAGTCAAAACTAACAGCAGCCAAATCCGCTAACTTATCGATCGCAGCATGAAGATTCGGCAACTCCTCAGCAGGAATCAGCCCCAAATGTCGATCGGGAATAGTAACAGCCTCATCCCTACGCAAAACGCCTAAAATCGGTAAATTGAGCGGTTTGAGAGCATCTTGAAGCAACTCCAAATGTCGATCGCTCGCCACCCGATTCAGCACCAAACCAGCGAATTTAAGGTCAGGGTTAAAAGAACGAAAACCGTGGGCGATCGCAGCCACAGAACCCGAGAGTCGGCTGCAATCTATCACAAACAATACCGGCAAATTCAGCAAATAAGCAACATGAGCGGTAGAAGCAAAGGAAATAGAATAGTGTTGTTTTCCTTCTGGCTTCCTTAAATCCGTTAAATCTGTTACATCCTTTACATCTCGTACAACCGTTGCCGAACTTGTATCCGTTACATCCGTTACGAAATCCGTTGCCGAACTTTCTTCTTCCTTCTTCCGAGAAACCCCATCAAATAGCCCCATTACCCCTTCAACTAAGGCATAATCGACATCTTGAATATGACGATAAAAACACTTATTTACATAAGATTCAGAGGTTAATACCGGGTCTAAATTCCGACAGGGGCGACCAGTAACAAAAGCATGAAACATGGGGTCAATGTAATCGGGACCAACCTTAAAAGATTGAACATTCAAGCCGCGACGGATTAAAAAAGCTAAAAGGGCGATCGTTACAGTAGTCTTTCCCGCCCCGCTGCGTTCGCCAGCAATTACTAAAGTCATAGTTCTAGATTAGTTACAAAAAATACATATTTAACGAACCGCGAAGACGCGAAGGGCGCGAAGGAAGAATGAGAAGAATAGCGGTAATTTCGTGGTTTTTTGGAAGTAATTTAAACTTTTGAGTTAAAGAACATTATTAATTCAAAATTCCTAACTGAAAATTCATAACTCCTAAAAAAGTAGGGCAGACATTGCCTGCCCCACTGAATGCTAACTCAATCCGTCTTACTTATTCCTTTCTCCTTTCTCCTGATTCCATCCATCCGTTACATCCGTTACATCCGCTACACAATCCGTTGCCGAACTTCTCTTTACCGCTTAGCCAACTTCAGCATTTGAGCCGTCACTGCCAAACTTTCTTCGTAAAGCACATCTCGGCCCCAACTCTGCAAGTGCTGACCCAGCAAGTGTTCCGTTACCTGATCGAACAGAGGACTCACCTGGTTAAACCGATCGGTTTGAGCGCCACCCTTCGTTTCCATCCGCATACAGCCACCGGCTTCCGAACACAGAACCGTACCGCAGTCAGCCTTTTCGTTGGTAGAATTCAAACGCAGAGCAATCAAATCGCCCGCGATATCGCCCGAATCAGCAGTAGGAATAGCAGCCAACTCAGCTTCGACAACCCGTTCGTCCGGCCCCGCGAATTTAATTCGCTTGATGTGGTAATCGCCCTCCTCTTGTTTGAAAGCAACCGGACGCCACTGAAGCCGGCTCGCCAGCCAACCCAAATACATCAGCGCTTGCGTAGAATTGTCCTGTTCGTAATCGATCGTCACCCGATCGATTTCCCGAATCGCAGCCCGACGTTCCGGGGCGTCAAAAGCCTCAGCAGCCAACTCCTGCCACGCGGCCAGTCGGCGCCAATTCAGATCCGCGATCGGAATTCCCTCCTCGATCAGACTTTGCATCAACAGCAATTCCGCTTCACACTCGGCAAAGCTGCTAGAGTCAACAATCACAGAACTGCTAATTGCCGCCAGCCGCTGGAACAAACCTCGATCGGCATCAGGATTCGCTTTCCACCACAGCAGCGTCGGCAAATTTGGGATAGTCAACGCCGTCACGATGCCGCTCACCCGTTCCAAAGCAGCTTCCGTACCCCGTAGCGTAATATACTCGCAGCAGATCAGATTGCCAGTGGTGCGCTTGTGAACCGGACAATAAGCAGCGACTTGAGCCTGTACGCCCGTATCTTCCCCCGCCGTCGGGCACAGAGCAATAATCCGGCAGGGATTGGCAGCGACAATCGCGTCAGCCACGCCCGAACCCCCAGAACCCAAACCACTCGATCCCATCTCCTCGCCATTTGAATTTTTGCGAGCCACTTCTTCCCGCAAAGTCGCCAGCAATTCAGCGTTAGGTTTGCCAGTTCTCGGCAGTCCGTAAGCTTTTTGAGCCGCCCTGATGCTAGATGCCGTCATGGGCCCGGTAATACCGTCCACCGGCCCGTCGTAAAAGCCCAGATCCGCTAATAAACGCTGAGTTTCTTCCGGTTCGTAGACTACAAAAGTAAAAGTTGTTGCCCTACTTGCGATCGGAAAATCCCCTTTCGACCCCGATTCTCTGTAACTTTCCCAAATTTGACTCAATTCGGCCTCTATTTGGTCGATCGACACATCTTTAGGACTTTGTAGCGAAACCAGAGGCGGAGCTTTCATCGGTGTCATCGTCATAAATCTTTTCTCCTTTGTTATTTGTTATTAGTCATTAGTCATTGGTTCTTAGTCATTGGTTTTTAGCTAATCAATAATGACTAATCCTGACCAATAAACTAAAGACTGCGGACTAATGACTCTTAAAGTCTGCGCCACTTGCGACCGTCTCTGTTAATTAGCAGTTCTGCTTCCGCCGGTTCCCAAGTACCCGCTTCGTATTTAGGAACCAACTCCTGTTCGTTGGACGATTCCCAAGCCATCAGCGCCGGCGTTACCACCCGCCAAGCTTCTTCCACTTCATCAGAACGGGTAAACAAAGTTTGGTCGCCCAGCATACAGTCAATTAACAGTCGATCGTAAGCATCCGAAGATGTCACCCCAAAGGAAGAACCGTAACTGAAATCCATATCCACCGTCCGCGTCCGCAAATCCGGCCCCGGCATTTTCGCCTCAAACCTCAGCGAAATCCCCTCGTTCGGATGCACCCGCATGGTCAAAACGTTAGGAGTAGTTTGTTGGGCGGCAGACTGAAAAATTAACAGCGGAACTTCGCGGAACTGAATCGCAATTTCGCTAACTTTTTTCGGCAACCGCTTGCCGGTTCGCAGGTAGAAAGGCACTCCCTGCCAACGCCAGTTGTCAATCATAAACTTCATCGCCACAAAAGTCGGCGTTGTCGAGTTGGGAGCAACCCCCGGTTCTTCGTGATATCCTGGCACCTGTTTGCCCTTCATCCAACCGGCGGAATATTGACCCCGAATCGCTGAGAACTCCAAGTTATTCAAATCTGCCAAGCGAGTTGCTTGCAGAACTTTCATCTTTTCGGTGCGGATGCTGTCAGCGTCGAGCGAGTTCGGCGGTTCCATCGCCGTCAGACAGAAAATCTGCATCAAGTGGTTTTGCAGCATATCCCGCAACGCCCCAGAGGATTCGTAGTAACCCGCCCGGTCTTCTACGCCTACTGTTTCTGCAACTGTAATTTGTACGTGATCGACAAATTGCCGATTCCACAGCGGTTCAAAAATCGCGTTAGCAAACCGGAACACCATTAAATTCTGAACAGTTTCTTTACCCAAATAGTGGTCGATCCGGTAAACTTGCTGTTCTTGGCAAACCTTCTGCACGACTCGGTTGAGAGCTTTTGCCGAACTCAAGTCGCGGCCGAAGGGTTTTTCAATTACCAAGCGGTGTTTTACTGGATCGACCAGCATTTGAGCCGCGCCCAGTTGCCTAATTGCTTCTGGGAAAAAGTTCGGGGAAACTGATAGATAAAATATGTGATTGCCGCGAGTTCTCCTTTCTTCGTCGAGTTCCGCTAAGAAATCTTTGAGTTTTTGATAGCTTTCGGGGTTATCTATGTCGCCCGGACAGTAGTACAAACCTTTAGCGAAATCTTGCCAAAAATCTTCATTGCCAATACCGCCGCCAAATTCTTCAATGCCTTCGCGCATTTGCTCTCGGAAGTAATCGTGACTCCAAGGGCGACGGGCTACTCCCACCACGGTGGTTTCCGGTGGCAAGCGTCGATCGCGCTTCATCTGATAAATTGCAGGTACCAGTTTGCGCTGGGTAAGATCCCCAGAAGCTCCGAAGATTACCAGAATTTGTGGTTCCGGCACTCGTTCTTTTCGCAAACCGACCCGCAGTGGATTTTCAAGTAGCGTTACCATTTACTTTCCTTTTTCTAGTGCTGTTAACCGTGCCAAGACACCATGATAGTTTGCGGTCATTTCTGCTAGTTGCTGGGTGAGAGAGTTAATTTGCCCTTCATACTCTGCTTTGACTTCCGCTCTGATTTCCTCCCGGATTTTTATCCTCTCAGCAGCCAGTCGCACTTCCCAATCTTTATCGCGCTGTAGCAGTTCAGCTTTCAACTGCCTGTTTTCGGCTCGCAGTTGCTCCAACTCCAACGCCACAGCAGCACTACGGCGATCCCTTTCTCTGTTTTGCTCTCGGATTTGCTCTCTAAGGCGCTGATTGTCCGATCGCAATTTCTCCAATTCTGAAGCACTATCTTTATGAGTTCTCCCGCTTCCGTCTGAAGGAAATCGCTCCTCAACCAAGCGCTTAACGGCTGCACCAGTTGGAATGCCGTTGGGTGATGACTCTACTGCTTCTTGCCAGATTTGGATTTGTAATTCTGGGGAGAGTTTGGTCAAAGGACGAACTTGATTTTCCTTTCTAGGCAAAATGTGCGCAATTGCGCACAAATTTTCCATCACGAGGGCTGCCTCAATAAATTGATAGGCTGTCCGTCTGGCTATGTTCCACTTTTCTAAGCAATAACCCTCAAAGGTCTTGTGGGTTTCCCGGTACAGTTTCTGTACCAGAATTCCGTTAAGGGCTTTGCCGACTTCGTAAAAAGTCTGAAGTCCTTGTTCTACGATCAATTCCAGTTCTTGAAGCCTCGCCCGTTCGGCGACATCAAGTTGGCCGGTTGCATACTCGCTCTCTAGTAGGGTATTGGTACTTTGCATAGCAATTCCTCAGCGGTGGGAGATGGAGAATTGGAGTTGGAGTTCTGGCGAGAGTCGTGCTAGAGGACGGACTAGATTTTTTTTTCTAGGAAAAATGTGCGCAATTGCGCACATTTTTCCTAGAGAGGATTTAAAAATCAGCATTTAGGAGCCAAAACAATTATCTATTCCGAATCCTCAACGCTTCTGCCTTCAAGGATACAGATATCTGTCTAGGCGACGGGTGACAACTTCTGGACTTTCTCTTGCAAGGAATCCATCAGGGATTGGAACGGGGTGACGAATTTCTCAATCCCGTCGAGGAGCAAGTCTGCCATCACTTTGTCCAAGTTGATGTCGATGTCGGGATCTTTGAGACTTTCGATCAGCGTGTAAGCTTCTTCGACATTGTTCTCAATCCGGGGTGCGACATCGCAGTGGTCGAAACAAGCTTCAACAGTGTTCGGCGGCAAAGTGTTAACGGTGTCGGGGCCGATTAGTTCATCGACGTACATGACATCGCTGTAGTTGGGGTTTTTGGTGCTGGTGGAAGCCCACAGCAAGCGCTGTACTTTCGCTCCCTTGGCAGCTAAAGCTTGCCAGCGATCGCTCGCTACGATCTCTTTATACTTCTGGTAAGCTACCTTCGCATTGGCGATCGCAACTTTCCCCTTCACTGCTTCCAGTTTGGCTTTGGTGGAAATATCTGTGACATTTTTGAGTTTCTCGTCAATCTTGCCATCGATATTGATGTCGATCCGGCTCAAGAAGAAACTGGCAACAGAAGCAGTATTGCTCACATCCAAACCTTTAGCAGCCCGCGCTTCTAAACCGCGAATGTAAGCCCAGAAGGTTTCGACATAGCTGTCAACCGAGAACAGTAAAGTCACGTTAACGTTAATGCCTTCGCTGATGACTTGCTCGACTGCGGGCAAACCTTGAGCGGTTCCCGGAATCTTAATCATTACGTTTTCTTTGCCGAGGGCTTGGTAATAGCGCAGGGCTTCGCTAATCGTGCTTTCTGTGTCGTTGGCGATCGTCGGTGGCACTTCAATGCTAATGTAACCGTCCAAACCCTTCGACTCTGCGTAAACTGGGGCGAAGATGTCGCAAGCGTTGCGGATATCTTCAAATACCAGAGATTCGTAAATCTCCATGACAGATTTGCCGGCCCGGATGCCCGCTTCGATATCTGCGTCGTAAATCACATTACCCGCGATCGCTTTCTCGAAAATAGCTGGATTAGATGTAATCCCGCGCAGTCCCCTACTTTCAATCATCAGTTTGAGTTCGCCCGACTCGATCAGATCGCGAGTCAAATTGTCCATCCAGATACTTTGGCCAATTTCTTTGATTTCTAACAGGTGATTCGTTGGTGTTGCTGTCATTACTGTAACTCCTACAATTTGATAGCTGTTAATTGGGACTTGGAAATTGGAAATTGAAAATTGAAAAGTGGTAATTGAAAAGTGGTAATGGGCAATTGGTAATTGGGAGTCGAAAGTTATAAGTTAAAACCCTCTTCCTTCTTCCTGACATCCGTTACATCCGTTACATAATCCGTTGCCGAACTTCCCTCTTCCTGACATCCGTTACATCCGTTACATAATCCGTTGCCGAACTTCCTTCACTCTTGGGCTGTTCTAGGATTGCGCGATCGATCTTGAATAAAAGACTCGACCATCGCTACATTTTCTTTACTGCCGATTATCAAGGGCGATCGCTCGTGCAGTTTGGTCGGCACAACGTCTAAGATGTCTTGAATGCCCGTACTGGCGCGCCCGCCGGCTTGCTCCATCAAAAACGCCAAGGGAGCCGATTCGTAGAGCAAACGCAATTTGCCCTCCGGTTGTTTGACCGTTCCGGGGTACAAAAACACGCCTCCCTGAAATAAAATCCGGTGGAAATCTCCCACCAAAGCCCCACCGTAACGGGCGCTGTAGCCTTCGCTGCGGTGTACGTAGCGAATGTAGTCTCTCAAAGATTCCTCCCACTGCCAGAAGTTGCCTTCATTAACGCTGTAAATCGGGCCGCGATCGGGAACCTTAATGTTTTCGTTAGCTAGAATAAACTCGCCCAAACTCGGATCGAGGGTAAAGGAATGAACGCCCTGACCGATCGAATAAACCAGCATGGTACTCGGGCCGTAGAGCACATAACCAGCGGCAATTTGTTTGTGTCCATGTTGCAGCAAGTCGGAAGCAGAACCATCTTCATCGTCCCCCTCTTGCCTGCGGATGCTGAATATGGAGCCAACATTGAGATTGATGTCAAGATTGGAAGAACCGTCTATAGGGTCGTAGAGCAGACTGTAGCGTCCGATCGGACAATTTTCGGGAATGTAGTAGGGTTTTTCCATTTCCTCCGAAGCCAAGCGGCAGACAAGTCCGCTTTGCTGGAATACCGAGATAAAGACTTCATTGGCATAGATATCCATCTTTTTGACGGATTCTCCCTGCACGTTCGTAGCCCCTGTAAACCCCAAGGCATCTGCCATTAACCCGGCTCTGCTGAGCCGCCTCGCGATCAGCTTTGCCGCCAGCCCGATGCGATTCATCAGCGCACTGAGATCCTGAGCATCTGCTGAAAAGCTGTGGAGTTGCTGGAGTACGTGACGGGAGAGAGTCGTGCAATCTCGGTCTAAGGCTTGCACCTGATCGATCGGGCCCAGTCGGGCTTCCCCTGTCGGCGCTTGTACCATGATATTGATAACCTCCCTGTCTTGCGGCTCTGAGTTTGGGTTGTTCAGGTGCTTGACACTTGCGCCTGAATCGGCTATTAGACCGATATTCCCCTAACTTCTATCTTAGGGAGGGTTTTGCGAAAGGGCGTCGAACTTTAGGTGAATTTTAGATCCGCATCGAAAATTGAGGAGTTCGATCGACTGTTGAGTCGGGAATTGTATCCAAAATTACTAAATTCTTTAAATTAACCGCTCTTGACGCTCTTGACGTAGAGGAAGAGTCGAACGAAGAACGAAGAACGAAGAAGGAAGCTTGATTAATTATCAAGAATATTTCTAAAGATGTAGCAGGAGGAATTAGTCCTACATGGGCAAAGAATCTCGATATTTATAAAAATACGACTACAAAAGGGGAAGCCGATCGCACTTCTTGAATACAGAGTTCAAATGATTAGTTGAGAGTCGCAATCGCCTTTTCGATTGCTTATGCTTGACTCAGGGCGATCGTTACTGCCAGTTTACTGACCAACAAAAATAAAGATGTTTGTGCTTAAATACCGTAAAGGCAAGAAATATCTCGCCCTGACTGGGATAGTCTCGTTAAACTCCTGTATCTCCTAAGCGTGAAGGTTCCATTGATGAGTAGTACCCCAAGAAAGAAAAAAACGATCCTGTTTTTGGCCGCCAACCCGAAAAACTCCACTCCCCTGCGCTTAGGTGAAGAGGCCAAGGAAATTGCAGAGGGGTTGCAACGCTCTAAAAAGCGCGACAAGTTTCAACTTGAGCAACAGTGGGCGGTGACGCCAAGAGAAATGCAGCGAGCCGTATTAGATTATAAACCAGAGATGGTGCATTTCTCAGGGCATGGTGCAGGAGAAAGCGGTTTAGCCCTAGAAGATGACATGGGGCAGATTAAGCTGGTAAATGCCAAAGCTTTGGCAGCTTTGTTTGAGGCGTTTAATGAGTACGTGGAGTGCGTCATACTCAACGCTTGCTATTCAGAAGTGCAAGCGTCTGCGATCGCACGTCACATTCCCTATGTGATCGGCATGAACCAAGCCGTGGGAGATAAGGCCGCACGAGAATTTGCTGTAGGTTTTTACGATACGTTGGCGGCGGGGGAGTCGATCGAATTTGCCTATAAGTTGGGTTGCGTTAGCATCAGCATGGCAGGAATTCCAGAAGAACTTACTCCGGTATTAAAGAAGAAGTCGGATTTTTCTCATTTGGATGCACCAGAGCGATCGCGCGATGCTTCTGTTAGCGATATCGTTGAGGAGTCGTCGCCTATGCTGGAAAATGCGCGATCGATCGCCGCACCTCCCGTTTCTCTGCTCAATTTAGATAACCCAGAAGGTTCTGTTAGTTTAGATTCTCCCCTGTATATCGATCGTCCTCCCATCGAATCGGACTGCTACCAAACTATTGTAAAACCCGGAGCTTTAATCCGAGTCAAAGCCCCCCGGCAAATGGGAAAAACTTCCTTAGTGCAGCGAATTTTATACCACGCCAAGGAACAGGGATATCAAACAGCGTATTTAAACTTTCAATGGGCTGATGGTAGTTTTCTCACCAATCTTGATGAGTTGTTGCAGTGGTTTTGTGGTGAGATTACCAATGAATTAAATTTAGAAGATAGGTTAGGAGAATATTGGAAAGGCGTTCTCGGCAGTAAAAATAAAACTACGAAGTATTTCCAACGCTATCTACTATCGGACAGCGATCTGCCTCTTGTTTTAGGGTTAGATGAAGTCGATCGGATTTTTCAGCATTCCGAAATAGCCACCGACTTCTTTGGATTATTACGAGCTTGGCACGAGCGGGGAAAAAATGAGGAAATTTGGAAAAAGCTAAGGTTAGTCATTTCTCACTCTCAAGAAGTTTATATTCCTCTCAATATTAATCAGTCGCCATTTAACGTGGGATTGCCCATAGAGTTACCTGAACTCAATCAGAGACAGGTAACTGATTTAGTGAATCGACACCGATTAAATTGGTCAAATCAAGAGATTTGTGACCTGATGGAAATAGTGGGCGGTCATCCTTATTTAGTTAGAGTTGCTCTCTACCAAGTTGCCAGGGGTAGAATTACCTTAGATAGCTTGCTAAAAGTCGCTCCTACTGAAGAAGGCCCTTACTACGATCATTTACGACGGCATTTAGTTAACTTGGAAACAGATGCAGAACTAGCAGCAACAATTAGACAAGTAATTAACAGCGAACAACCTGTAGAGATTCACACCGGAGAGGCTTTTAAATTGCGAAGCATGGGGTTGATCAAATTTCAGGGAAATGCTGTCATGCCATTGTGTGGTTTGTACCGTCAATATTTTCGCCATCGCCTAGCCTCTCCCCAAGCGAATATGACTGCTGTGCAACAAATTAATAACCAATCAAGCTTGCACGTAGAGAGTAATTTAGCAGCTATTATTTTTTCGGATGTCGTTAATTCCACCGCCTTATCAGTTGCCAACCAAAAGCTGACACTAGAATTAGTGAATCGAGATTTCAACATCATCCGAGGCATCTGCGCTAAACATCAAGGCAAAGTCCTTAAAGAAATGGGCGATGGTTTATTAATTTGCTTTCCCGAAAGTGCCGTAAAAGCAGTAGCCTGTGCGCTAGAAATACAACGAAGTCTCGCCCAAGCTGCTACAACCTTACCTCCGAGTCATGTCCTCCAACATCGCATTGGTATTCACTTGGGGGAAATATTCTCTTTTAATAATGATATCAGAGGGGCTGGTGTAAATTTAGCGGCTCGTTTAGAAGGGAAAGCAGATTCAGGTGGAATCTGTATTTCTGAGACAGTTTATCAAGTCGTTAAAACCCATTTATCTTTAAATGTGATTGACTTAGGAATGCAACAGTTAAAGGGAATTCCTGAACCTGTACGACTGTACAAATTGATTCCTTGATTCTCTGATTTTTCACCTATGAATTAACAATTACCTATGAAGGATTATCAATATCAAGTTGGAGGGAGTCTGCCTGCAAACGCCCCAACTTATGTCACTCGAAAGGCGGATGAAGAACTTTATCAAGCTTTAAAAGCAGGAGAATTTTGCTATGTTCTTAATTCCAGACAAATGGGAAAATCGTCCCTGCGAGTGCGGACAATGCAGCGGTTACAAGCAGAGGGAATCGCCTGTAGTAGCATTGATATCACAGAAATTGGCACCTCAGATATTACACCAGAAGAGTGGTATGCAGGCGTGATCGATAGCATCGTCAGCCGATTAGATTTGTATGACGTTTTTGATTTAGATGAATGGTGGGAGCAGAACAGCTTACTATCCAATGTTAAACGATTTAGTAAATTTATTGAAGAAGTATTACTCAAGAATATCTCAGGGAACATAGTAATTTTTGTCGATGAATCGGACAGTTTAATTAGCTTAAACTTTAAAATAGAAGATTTTTTTGCTGTGATTCGTGATTGCTATAATAATCGAGCCGATCAACCCGACTATCGTCGATTAACATTTACGATGTTAGGGGTGGCTACTCCATCAGATTTAATTCAAGACAAGCGACGCACTCCTTTTAATATTGGTCGAGGGATAGAGTTAACGGGGTTTCAATTAGCAGAAGCCCAACCTTTGGCAGTTGGGTTAGACACTCAAGCAGAAAACTCTCAACCATTGTTAGAAGCTGTGTTATCTTGGACTGGTGGACAGCCATTTTTAACGCAAAAACTTTGTAAATTATTGTTTAATAATGCCAACTCTGCATCCAGGCAAAATCCTGCTGAGTGGGTAGAAACTTTAGTGCGAGAAAAGGTGATTGAGAATTGGGAAGGACAGGATGAACCAGAGCATTTAAAGACGATTCGAGGACGCATTTTACGGAGCGAACAACGGGTCAGTCGGTTATTGGGACTATATCAGCAAATTTTGCAGCACAATGAGATAGCGGCTGATGATAGTCCCGAACAAATGGAACTACGATTAACTGGGTTGGTGGTTAAGCAGTCTGGAAAACTTAAAGTTTATAACCGGATTTATCAATCGGTTTTTAACCTAGATTGGGTGGAAAAACAATTAGCGGAACTACGCCCTTACAGCGAAAGTTTTAAAGCTTGGATAGAGTCTGATTGCCAAGATGAATCGCGACTGTTGCGGGGTCAAGCCTTACAAGATGCTCAAACTTGGGCCGCCGATAAAAGTTTGAGCGATTTGGATTATCAGTTTTTAAATGCCAGTCGGGAAGTACAACAACGGGCAGTGGAACGAGAGTTAGAAGCCCAGAGACAAGCGAATAAAATTTTGACTCAAGCGAATCAGACGCTAATTAAAGCAGAGCAATTGGCCACCTATAAAGTCACTCAAGCCCAGAATTTAGCAAATGTCATCCAGGAAACTGCTTTTTCTAATGAATCATTTCGTTCAGGACAGAGATTCCAAGCACTGTTGGAAGCATTAAAGGCAGGGCAAGCATTCAAACAACTAGATGCTTCAGCCGAGACAACAAAACATATTAGAGGACGAGTGATAGCTGCGCTGCAACAAGCAGTGTCCGCAGTAAAAGAGCGCAATAGTTTGGAAGGGCATAGCAATTCGGTCTATAGCGTCGCCTTTAGTCCAGATGGCTTGACTTTGGCTTCTGCAAGCAGGGATAAGACGATCAAACTGTGGCACCTCGAAAGCCAAAAACCCATCGCTACCCTCACCGGGCACAGCGATTCTGTCTTGAGCGTCGCCTTTAGTCCAGATGGCTTGACTTTGGCTTCTGCAAGCAGGGATAAGACGATCAAACTGTGGCACCTAGAAAGCCAAAAACCCATCGCTACCCTGACAGGGCACAACGATTGGGTCTTGAGCGTCGCCTTTAGTCCAGATGGCTTGACTTTGGCTTCTGCAAGCAGTGACAACACCATCAAACTGTGGCACCTGCAAAGCCAAAAACCCATCGCTACCCTCACCGGGCATAGCGATTCTGTCTTGAGGGTCGCCTTTAGTCCAGATGGCTTGACTTTGGCTTCTGCAAGCAGTGACAACACCATCAAACTGTGGCACCTGCAAAG
>NZ_JAUBSA010000047.1:48066-48348 GCF_036702115.1 Microcoleus sp. LAD1_D5
CCAAAAACCCATCGCTACCCTCACCGGGCACAGCGATTCTGTGTGGAGCGTCGCCTTTAGTCCAGATGGCTTGACTTTGGCTTCTGCAAGCAGTGACAACACCATCAAACTGTGGCATCTGCAAAGCCAAAAACCCATCGCTACCCTCACCGGGCACAGCAATTCTGTCTTGAGCGTCGCCTTTAGTCCAGATGGCTTGACTTTGGCTTCTGCAAGCAGTGACAACACCATCAAACTGTGGCACCTGCAAAGCCAAAAACCCATCGCTACCCTCACCGGGCA
>NZ_JAUBSA010000048.1:0-31911 GCF_036702115.1 Microcoleus sp. LAD1_D5
CTGCTTTCTATTATGCCATCAGCTTAGCCAGACAATTGCCTGAGTATTTATACTGATCGCCAAAGTGGGATGCTCCCTTTTAGCTTAACCAATCAAGTCGTTAGCGAAGCCCTCATAGACGATCGCACTTTTTACCAACTCCTCAGCATTCAACCCACTTGCCGAATTCCATTAAGAAACTCTGTCCTTGCCTCAATCCTTGAAGGCATTAAAATGCAACGCACCAGCAATTCTAAATCCAATTCCGGCAGCAACTCACTTCTTGAAGCTTGCTCATAATTATCCTCCCGCAACCCATACACAGCCAACTGATTATTTTCCCAAAACCAGACTTCAGGAATGCGAAGTCGCAGATATTTAGCTAGTTTATTTGTGCTACCGCTAGTCATCGTTACTTCCACGGCTAAAGCGGGATGCTCTTTTCTTGAACCTATATAATAAGACTCGTCTGGTTCAAATGATACATCTCTTGCCCGGTCTCTGCGAGTTGCACTCCCTACAGGAATATATTCAATTCCCATTTCACAAAAGTAGAGTTGTAGCAAAAAATTAAGAATACAACTGATTGTCTCATGTGCTTCACCCAGTGTCATAAACTCGATCCACCCATCAAGATAAGTTATCCGCAAACCCGGAGAGTCGGCCATCAAAGATTCGAGAGCCTCAAATTGCTCCCAACTATAATAACCAGGGAGAACCAATCGCTGTTCCGCAAGCGTACCTATTTCTTCTAAAAGTTGTGCTGTCATAGGTATCACCATCCTATTTGAATATTACTAGCCCCTACCCAGCACAAACCAGGCAGGGGCATTCACTCACATTCTAACTTAATGAACTAGCTCGATCGCCCTTTTAGTCAACGCCTCAGCAGTCAACCCATTAAACGCCATCAACTGACCAGCACTAGCAGTAGTTTCCCCCCGCTTCCAAGCGAAAGTATCCCGCTTGCAATTGCTGCGGAGCATCACAGGTTCCAACATCCCAGAAGCACCGCCTGTCACGCCAATCAAGGCATCTCCGCCAAACAATTCGGCAAATTTCTCATCGCTCAAAAAGCCGCCGTCAGCTTCCGAACAAGTATCCCAAGCAACATCGCCTTGACGGTACAAACGCCGGGGGTTCACAACAGAAACAATCCGCACTCCAATCCCTTCTGTTTCCAAAAATGCTGCCGCTTCAAACACTGGCATTAACGTCATGTCACCGACAACTGCAAACACAACTTTTTTGCTCCCCCCTTGATTGTGGGGAGCTTGCGGGGAATCGACTTCGTGCAGCACTATTGCACCGTCTTGCAAACCTTGGCGAGTTTGTTCAAAAGTAGTGCGAATTGGCAGTGGCGACTTGCTTGCAGTAATCACAACTCCCTTATTTTTAGCAGCCAAAGCCCACTCGTAACAAGCTTGAATACTGTTAGCATCCGGTGGAAACAAAGGAAACACATTTCCGTTCCGCATCATCGCCGCAAAATAAGCCTCTATTTCCGGCCGCTGGTGCGTCCAACCGTTACGACCTTGTTCCAATGCACCCGCTGTAAATAAGGTGACAGTTGCCGGAGTTGGACGGCGCAATTCTGCCATTGCTTGGGTTACAGTTTGCCAAATTGGTAAACCGTTAATAGCAAAAGATTCGTAGGAACACCACAAACTCCGCGCTCCGAATAGCGATAAACCTACGGCTAAACCAGCGCAAGCATCTTCGCTCAAAGGTTCATAAACTTGACCGTTTGGCGACTGATTGTACAGGTCATCTGTCGTCGGGTGAATAATCTTAAGAGCTTGGTTGATATTGGCAATTGCCGATGCTTCGTTGCCGTCAGCATTAGTGACAAGAAAAGTACGATCGCGCTCGCCCACTTTCCCTACCAAAACCCCCATTGCTGTTGTCGAAATCTTCGGTTCTCCCCCAACTGCAAATTCTTCCAAAGGCAATTCGCCTAAATCTGCCAGCGGCAATGTAAACTCAGTAACAACTGTTTTCGCCGCCGGCCCGCCGCCGGCCCGCTCGCAATTTGTCCGCACCAAATCCCACGCAGCAGCAGTCAAAGCGCGCTCTTTTAAAGCACTGATAATGTGCGGAGCATCCAGCGTATCTTTCGGATAAAGGTTGTGAGATTTTGCTCCGCGCGCGTGGACGCCGGCCCCTTTCAACTGTTTGATAATAAACACAGTTAATTTGCCGCCGAGAGCAGATTTTGCCGCTTTGTCAACTCCTTGTAAAACAGCTTTGGTAAATGCCATGCGCTGTTCGAGCGAAAAAGCAGTGCTGTCTACATAATCTTCCGGTTGATTTTTATCGTCAAATTCCTTAGCATCAACTAAGATAACTTCTTCAAAACCGTTGCCTTGCCAATAAGCAATCATTTCAGCATTAGTTTTAGTCGAAACCATGCTGTGATGTTCCTGAGAATATCCGTTCCAAACCAACACAGGCAAAAAGTTAGTAACGCTCGGATAAGCAGTGTGAAAATGTCCCATGCTGCTCATCGGATAGGGTTCGCCCATGCCACCGTCGCCCATTGTGAAAGCAAACAGTTTTTCGCGGTGCAAAAACGCTCCAGCCATTGCGAAATGCTGCCCTTGTCCGAGGGGACCCGCCGGTGCTAAAAGGCCGGGAATGAAACCGGAAAGATGTCCTAACAAACCGTCTTTTTCTCGGAATTTATCGCGCACTTGCTGCACGTTAAAAATTCCCATATCCTCCAAAGATCGATCGAGAAACATGGCGCTGTAAAAGCCGGGGGCGTGATGGCCGACTTCGGTGACAATGTTCTTGTGTCCGAGCATCACCAAAGCGGCATAAGCCTCAGCTTGGCTAGCAAAACCCCCCGGATGTCCCGATGCCTTGCTGGCGGTAACTTGCAGCGTCAGGTAGCGCAGGGCGTCTGCTCCCAGCATTGTTTGAAAGACGGCGACGGGATCGGCAGGATCGGCGATCGACTTGCTCCCCTCGGCGATCGCAGGTGTTTTCCCATAAGTATCAAAACCAGGGACTGTTTCAGAAAAATATTGAATGCCTTCGCAAAAAGCGGGCGTTGTTGACGTTGCCTGCGGGGTAGTTGCTGTCATGCTTGATACCGGAAAAATTTGAGTTGGATTAATGTAAGAGTAATTTTATAGCTTCCGTGTTCCAAAAAATCATGAGTTCTATTATGTCAGTGATAAATAAGTAAAATATCTCACTTTTTCAGCTAATAAGTAGTTGTTTGAGAACCCCGACTTTTTTAATAAATCGGGGTTCTGTGTTTACCCATTACTAATCCCTCTAAAATCTCCAATCGCAAATCTAAAATTGTTCCAGCCGTTCCCGGACATCGATATAAAGCACAGTACCGCTTTCAGAAAGAGAAGGCACAGCCTTTTGATTCCGCAGCCAAACAAAAAAACTGCTCAGTGCAGGAGTCGGATCTTGATCGCGGCGCAGCGTGTAGATCAAACCTTCGCAAGGCCCATTAACGCGGCTAGTCGTGCAAATCGCTTTCTGGTTATTTATAATACCCACCGTGACATAATTTAGCTGTTTATTGCGGTTATAATTCTCAAGGCGCTGAGTCACTTGTTGGCAGCGAGTTAGAGGATCGTAGCCCGAACTAGAAAAGAAATTAGAATTCCAGCGAATCCAAGGCTCTCTGAATCCTTGCGGATTTTGATACACAGTCACCGGCTCGCCCGTTGAGGTATCGCACACAAATCCTCCATAACCCTGATTCGGTTGGTTTTGACCAGAGGCGCTGCTGATAGAAAGATTGCTGAGGATATCAAAGCCGTTACGCTTATTTTGTGATAGCAACTCCCTAAAAGCATCGATCGGGATTGCCGCGTTCAAGCCCGTTTTTATCTCCTCAATCTGACCGTTCCACTGACTCCTAATTGTGCCAACAGTATCCCCCTGGCCGTGAATTCCTACCACCCTGCCATCAGCATCAAATACAGGCCCGCCGCTCATCCCGCGCCTGGTTACAGCTTGGTAGCGTAGACGATACCCTGATGAGGCGCTGCCCAAGCGAGAAGAGATGATACCAGCAGTAAACTCAAGTTTTCGTTCAAATCCCGAAATTGGCAGCGGATAGCCAGAAACGTAAATAGCAGAACCCACAACAGCACGTTCTGACTCGCCCATTGGTGCTACTGGATACTGTTCTCGGCTTTGAAATTGTATCAAAGCCAAGTCTATATCCGTGTCATTTTTCGGTAGGCGCTGTATTCTAATCGCAGCATAATCCTTTTCCAAATGAGTGCGAATGCTGTATTTTTGAGCGAGGCTTGCCACTACATGATTAGCTGTCAGAACAGTGTAAATATTACCCTGTTTGGCAATAATTACTCCCGATCCACTAGCAAAAAAACCCAGCGTATTGTTGACTTCTACAGTTGTCAATGTCGCTAGCTGGGCAATTTCTTCGGCTGTTTTGGCACAGGCAGCATATTGTTGGCTGACAACCGCCGTCACTGTTAATGCACCTGTCAAGATGATTGTCAGCGCGTCAAACCGCAAACTCCACACATTCATCGATAACTCCCTAGATGAAACGAGGCGAACTGCTATATACTAATCGGAATTCCCCAACTGGATTTAACCATTTTCTCCAATAATTCCGCTGTTGGTTCACTTCCCTCTTCAAAAGCATAGACGCCAAAATTTGGATCTCGATACTTGCCCCTACCGTTAATCCCAACCAAGAAACCTTTGGCATTAAAAATCGGGTCGCCACTCATACCGATTTTAACCTCATTTGTATAGCCCAAGCTATAACCTTGAGGCAAAGATTTGGGTAGCAGCACCGAAACGAAGCCCGCGTCACCGCCAAAGCCCCAACCTCAGCACCCGTAGGAAAGCCGGCTGCCAGCACGGGAGCAGACACCGCTCCTGGCTCTATGCTGACGGGTGCTATTTTATACTAGATCGCGCTGCGAAACTGAACGATCGCCCGATCGGTATCCCCAGCGGTCGGTGCAGGAGGCCGTCACCCGTGACAATTGTCCGATCGCCCCTGTCGAAAGCCACAAAGTGCCAGCAACAGCACCCTATAGGTTCGATCGCCCCAAAAGGAGAAGATTTCGCTTAAGGCAGTCTCGACGGCGGGGAAAAAGAGGGCTGTTGCGCCTCATCCTCCGTGTTTTCCCCTAACTTTTTCCTGACATCAATGTAAGGAATTTTACTGGTTTCATCAAAAGACGGCATCCCGACATATCCTTGGCGCCAAGCCAACAAATTATACAACGAGCCGATCGGGTCTTGGCCGGGTCTGAGGGTATAAATCAAATTTTGACACCGCCCATTGACTTGATTCGCCGTGCAGATGACGTTCTGGCCGTTCATCTGGCCGGCAGTAATGTACTTAAGCATTCGTTGGCGGCGATAGATTTCGAGGCGTTGACTCACTAATTGGCACCGAGTTGCCGGATCGTAGCCAGAACCGGAGAAATAATCGGAAGTCCACTCAATCCAAGGCTCTACGGCACCTTGATGGTTTTTGTACACCGTCACCGGCGCCCCGGTCGAGGTGTTACACCAAAATCCATTTTCCCCCGGTACTCGCCTACCGTAACTCGGTCCAGAAGCAACCGTCAGGGCGCTGAGGGCGATCGCTGTTGCCACCAAAACTTTTGTCAATAATTGCTGTTTCATGATGTTCTCACTCTTTTTGATGGGATTCGACACAAAAATCACCGAATGCTGCGATAACACCCTTGACACGCCTGTTCGTTAAAGATCCGCTGACTGAGGAATTATGTGATTCGCGACTTGACCAGAAACCAGTTTTTTTTACGAAAACACTTCGTTGCAGCCGTTATGCCTGGTTAAACAACCCGGTTTCTTTGCTCTCAATGCGTAAGTTTTGATATTGTTCGCGACTTGCACATTCCCTCTAACCGCGATTTCGGCGCTGTTAAAAAAGCGCTCCGAAGCCGAGCTTAAAATGCGCGCGCCAGTCGGAATTCTGTCCTCTTTACTACTAATCCAGCTCGGACTGTCGCAAACCGGAAAGAGGCTCTTTACCTCAGATCTTGGAATGGCTCGAATTGCAACGGTACATCACACCTACTGACACGGTATTTGATATCACTGTGCGATCGGGGCCCCTAGCTTTATCTGCTGAGATACGGAGACGGCAGGGTTGCACAAATGAGGACTAATACTTCCTGTGCCAGATTGATCGAACATGAAAATGAAGGTATTGACCAGAACTCTTAACTTGTTTTCATCTCCGTATTACGGATACCTAGAAATACTTCTAAGTGAGTGCGATCAGGGACTAACTGCTTTCTACTACCAAAATTTACCCTCCATACACTGACGTTTAGTAAAGTATTAAAAACTATGAACCGTATCTGCAAACAGTTAGGATATTTAGGCGTTTGGTTAATTTTGATGGGCGGTAGCAGTTGTTCTAGCTCAGATGCAGCTACCTCAACCGAAAACCAGAGCCAACTCTCCCGAAGCGCCCATCAGTTTCAACAGCTACAGCTAACGGGAAATCAAATTGAGGCTCGATCGAGTCAATTAACGCAGCCTTATAACTCTGTTGCCTCAGTTTTAGGCAGTGCTGCCCTCTCAGAAAATACTGCCACCGTTACGGTTTATAAGGTAGACAATTTGTGTCAAACTCTGATGCCGGAAACAGTTACAGGCCCAGAGAACCAGTTAATGTCATCGGCGGTTAATGAAGTGTTAAAGCAGGAGATTTTCGATAGTCTTGGTTTGGCTGGTTATCGCGTCAAGCTCGATCGCGACCTCGGAATAGCTACCGTGGATCTTCGTGCATCGGGAAGTTCACGGCAGAAATTGCAAAATCTGTCCAGTTGTCAAATGTTAGGTTTGTTCGGGGGCGTGCGCCAAACTTTAACCAGTTATGCTCCTTGGCAAATCAAAACTGTTCGTTTTACAGAGCTTGGACAGGATATTTTGAGCACCGTTCGAGAATAAGCTATTAAAATTATTGGAGATGGGACTTACGCAATTCTCCCCTTAAAAACAAGGGTTGGGAGGGATTGAACAAACCTTCAAACCCTTTGAGATTTGTTGATCCTGCTAAGTCCTGTGATCCAAACCCAGGTAATTCCTATGACACTACCTAACGGCCCCAAAGCTCCACCCCTTGTGCAGCTAATTCAATGGATCAGCGATCCGCTGACATTCATGGATAAATGTGCCAAACAATACGGCGACATTTTCACAGCTCAAGTGAACAACGGGAAACCATTGGTGATGATCAACCACCCGCAAGCTGTCCAGGAGATGCTCAACAGCAACGCGCTTCACGCTCCAGGCCGCCTGAACAGCCTCCTAAAACCCTTGATGGGAGAACAATCCATGATTCTCCTCTCAGGAGAAAGGCACAAACGATCGCGCCAATTATTGATGCCACCCTTTCACGGGGAACGGATGCGGAACTACGGCCAACTAATTTGCGATATCGCTCAAGATGTTGCCAGCAAGTGGTCGGTTGATCGACCTTTTGTGGCCCGCAGCGCGATGCAGGAAGTCACCATGCGGGTAATCTTACAAGCTGTCTTCGGCCTGGATGACGGGCCGCGGTTGGAAGAGATCAAGCCCCTACTTACCTCAGTCCTGGATATGACTGGTTCTCCGTTGCGATCGAGTATGCTGTTTTTCGGCTGGATGCAGCAAGATTGGGGTTCTTGGAGTCCTTGGGGACGCATGAAACAGCGGAAGCAGAAACTTGACGATCTGATATATGCCGAAATTGAAGAACGCAGGCTGCAACCAGACGCCAACCGCACCGACATTCTCAGCTTAATGATGGCCGCCCGCGACGAAAACGGGCAACCAATGACCAATGAAGAATTGCGCGACGAGTTGATGACGCTGCTGCTTGCAGGCCACGAAACCACAGCAACCGCCCTAGCTTGGGCGTTTTACTGGATTCACCACTTGCCCTCGGTGCGCCAGAAGTTGCTGCAAGAATTGGACAGTTTGGGAGAAAATCCCGACCCGATGGAGATTTTCCGCTTACCTTACCTGAGTGCAGTTTGTCAGGAGACGCTGCGAATTTACCCGGTCGCAATGCTGACGTTTTCGCGAGAAGTGCTCACCCCCGTGGAACTGATGGGACATCAACTCGAACCGGGCACGGTTGTCCTCGGCTCGATTTATTTGATCCACAGGCGGGAGGATTTGTATCCAGAACCGCTGCAATTTAAACCGGAACGGTTTTTGGAGAGACAATTCTCGCCTTACGAGTATTTGCCCTTTGGAGGTGGCAGCCGCCGCTGTATCGGGTTGGCGCTGGCGCAGTTGGAGATGAAACTGGTGCTGGCAACCATTTTGCGGGATTTCGACCTAGTATTGGCCGAGAAAAAGCCCGTACAGGCCAAACGCCGAGGGGTGACTTTAGGCCCTGCCGGCGGCGTGCGGATGGCCCTGCTGGGGCGGCGGATGCCGCAGCAGAAGCCTGAACCTGTTGCTAGTGGGGTTTAAAGTCGCAGCCGTTGCAGCGGGCGATCAAACTTTCTGCTTTGAGTGCCCACCATTTAGGAAGAAGGTGCGATCGTCCGCCAATGCCACCATTTTTTGTAGCACCCGCTACAGATAAACAGCTAGAATCCTTAACCTGTAACCCTCGCCCCCTCTCACTTTTCAAATTTTCAGTCTAAAATGATATGAACCTTGCAAACACAGCCTGAAAGCAAAAGTGGGTGATTGCAATAGTCCTCTTGATATCTCAAAAGCCTGCCTGCCATACTTTAAAAACATATGCATACCCTGTTATTCAGCAAGGTCGGAAGCGTGTTGGCATTGCCAGCAATCTTCCGGCCTCTTTATTTTTTGCGGTACTTGAGGCATTGGAGACAAGATGCAGAAGGCAAAGCAAAAGTATAAATTCTCCCCCTGTCCTCATCTCCCCTCTCCCCAATCTAGAGCTTCTGCCTCTAATTCCAATAGAATCCGACAGCAAGTTTAAGGAATCACTAAGGAATAATTAATAACTTGTTAAATTATCTCCTTCTGCCCTTCTCTCAATCTTCTGTTTTCAGAAATTCCGATACCGAGACAGACTTCGGGAGACTCTCCAGATCTTGAATTTCGCTTTCGTGGGCAAAAAACTCGACTTCTTTGTCGTCAATCTGGATCTGATAGCTAGCGGTAGCTGTCACAACCCGTCGCTTTTTTTTATCTTCTATTAAAACCCAACACACTACAGGTCTTACCCATCTCTCAACGTGCTGGCTTTGCTTTGTACTTCCAAAGGCATACCAGCCTTTAGCTTCAATAATTTGAAGCACTTTAAAATCGTTATTTGCCATATATATCTCTATCGTGTTAACTTCAGTATTTTTCTTAGATAGAACGGCAGCCTTGCTAAGCAGGACAAGAGTTAGGAAATTCCCAGCCGCACTTGAAAACCTGATTTTTAGTCAGGATAAGGGGGTTGGCAGGGCCTTGTCTGCGTTGTTGCCTGCTAAATTTAGTGCGAGCTTTTTTGTACTCTCCCACAATTACCGTAAAGTATCTATACCGCCGCGTCAAAAATTAGCCTCACAGTAGCATCAATAGCAGCAAACTAGACCTTAGCTAGCTGCATCTAAGTGGATGCCACCTGCTTCTAACGCCTGGTTGGTGAGAGCGCTCGCTATACAATCCTGTTCAGACTTTTTGCTGCAATCAACTGTCCTTTTTGCCTGATGAGGTAAAACTTAACTAGAGATTGCCGCTTTTAATTTTAAGCCTCGGCGCGCCTAATTCCTAATTAATTGTATGGTGTAGTTGATAATTGCCAAACCGTCGATCGCACTCAACAGCCGTGTCTAACTCATCGATTACCATCACCGTTAAACTGTTCGCCGCCTTCGGTGAAGCCTACGGCGTTTCGGAACTTACATTAGAACTTCCTCCCGAAACCCCAGTGTCTCAAGTGCTCGAAAGCTCGATCGCCCAATATCCTCAATTAGAACAATGGCGCGATCGCACCCGCTTCGGCCTCAACCTGGAATTCGTCTCCCCCGACACCATCCTCCAAGACGGCGATGAAGTTGTCCTCATCCCCCCCGTCAGTGGCGGGTAGGCTAAGTTGGTTAATCAAAAATTCGAGTTTTTGTAGTTGTGTTCGATCGCACGACTGCCCAATTGTTAGCCCAAACAAGATTTATTAAGTTTTGTAACAATTCCGTCGGCAAATCATCCTTGAGATCGCTCAGGCTCGCGTGCAGGCCTGATAATCCAGATTCCCAGCCCGATCCTGAAAACAAGTCAAATCCTTGTGGGGAGTACGGGTTGGGTGTCTCGCCCGCCCAAATATCAAAGTTAAATACACCACTGTTTAACTGAAAAGTAACTGGAAAATCAATCCCGACTAAAAAAGTCGGGTATAGTTGACGGGCTAAATTGACCGTGCTAATCTTGCACAAGACTAAGAAAACATCGCAAAACTAGAGAGTTGAGCTATGACCCAGGCCACCAGAACACAATCCACAGCAGCAACCTTCACAGCCCTCAAATGTAAAGAATGCGGCGAAGAGTACGAACTCCAAGCCAAGCACGTCTGCGATTGCTGTTTTGGCCCGCTTGAAGTCAAGTACGACTACGACGCCATCCGCCGCACCGTCACTCGCCAAACCATCCAAGCCGGCCCCAACTCGATCTGGCGCTACCGCGCATTTTTACCAGTCGCTACAGATAACGTCATCGATGTCGGCACTGGGATGACTCCTCTATTAAAATCCCACCGCTTGGCGCGCCGCCTCGGTCTAAAAAATCTTTATATTAAAAACGATGCCGTCAATATGCCCACTCTCAGCTTTAAAGACAGAGTGGTGTCAGTCGCCCTCAGCAGAGCGAGAGAATTGGGTTTCACAACGGTATCCTGTGCCAGCACCGGCAATTTAGCTAACTCCACCGCTGCGATCGCCGCCCACGCCGGACTCGACTGCGTAGTCTTCATCCCCTCCGACTTAGAAGCAGGCAAAGTCCTCGGCACTCTAATTTACAATCCAACTGTCATGGCAGTTCACGGCAACTACGACCAAGTTAACCGTCTCTGTTGCGAAGTCGCCAATACACATGGCTGGGGATTTGTCAATATCAACTTGCGTCCCTACTACTCCGAAGGCTCAAAAACCCTCGGCTACGAAGTTGCCGAACAGCTAGGCTGGCAATTGCCGGATCACATCGTCGCTCCCCTCGCCTCCGGCTCTTTGTTCACAAAAATTTACAAAGGTTTTCAAGAATTCATCGAAGTCGGTTTAGTTGATGAAAAGAAAGTTCGGTTCAGCGGCGCTCAAGCTGACGGCTGTTCCCCCATCGCCCAAGCATTCCGCGAAGAACGTGATTTCGTGAAACCGGTGAAACCGAATACAATTGCTAAGTCGATCGCGATCGGCAATCCAGCCGACGGTATGTACGCCTTGGAAATCGCCCGCAAAACCAACGGCAACATTGAATCCGTCAGCGACACCGAAATCATCGAAGGCATGAAACTGCTAGCAGAAACAGAAGGCATCTTCACTGAAACCGCAGGCGGCACGACAATCGCAGTCTTGAAGAAACTCGTAGAAGCAGGTAAAATCAATCCCGATGAAACCACCGTCGCTTACATCACCGGCAACGGTTTGAAAACGCAAGAAGCAGTTCAAGGCTACATCGGCGAACCCATCACCCTCGAACCGAAACTAGAAGCGTTCGAGCGCGCCCTAGAACGCGCCCGCACGCTCGAACGCTTAGAATGGCAACAAGTTTCGGTTTAACAGCTATTAGTCAGTAGTCAGTAGTCATTAGTCATTAGTTGTTGACTGATGATTACTGACTGATCACTGATGACTAATGACTGAGGACTAATAACTAATAAATGACTACTGACTAAGGACTAAAAAAATGACCGTCAAAGTTTTAATTCCCACTCCCCTGCAAAAATTTACCAACAATCAAGCCACCATCGAATGCGCCGGCGATAACATTTCCGAACTAATTGAATCGCTGGAAACAAATTGTCCCGGCATCAAAAAAAGCCTGTGCGACGAAAAGGGAGAACCCCGCAGATTTCTCAACTTCTACGTCAACAGCGAAGACATCCGCTTTTTGGATGGCTCAAAAACAGCCCTTCAAGATGGCGATGAAGTCAGCATTGTTCCTGCCGTTGCTGGTGGCTGATTAATTTTAAAATAAACGCAAGTGAACGCAGATAGATTTAAATAACTATCTGCGTTCACTTGCGTTTATTTACGGTTAAAAAACAACTCCCTCGCTACCCGAGAAAATCCTACCAAATCCCGGATTTGGTAAGTAGCTGTCAGGCGGTGTAATCATTCCAATACAACCGGAATTCATAGCAGGAGTTATATCATTTCCGGTTACACCGGAATGATGTTGACGGTTGACGGTTGACAGTGAACAGTGAACTCCAATTTACTATTCCGATGCTAACGGATGTGATATTACATCGATCTATACTGACGTTTTTTGAGGTAGAGCTAGTTATGAAATCAAATCTAGGTTTGTAGTGGCGCTTTGGTACCCAAGCGCCACTACAAACCTAAAACTTATTTCTTTGTTCGCAGTGCGTCAGGGAATTATCGCCCTAAGAAGCTGCCCTTGCCGCAGTCCGGGGACGGCGCCGGCCCGTCACCTGATTGGCAGGAGATGGCACGGGTGGCGATGATGGCGATGATGGCGATGATGGCGATGATGGCGATGATAATAGCTTAGGTGCTTCCAGGGCACCTGAAGATACTGCTGCTTTTTCCGATCGCACTGCTTCTTCAGGAATCTGCATCAGGAATACCAGCAACGGATTGCTTTGCAGTTCCCGGCGCATCACTCGCTGAATTGCTTTTTCTATTTGGGTTTGCACTCCTACCCAGTCAATGTCAACTTGCGAGTCAGCAGTGGCGGGTTTGACAAATTCTGACCAGCGATCGCTCAAAACTGTTTCAATGGTTTGAGTGATTAATTTGATCACCTCTGCCCGATCGGCTGATGTCACTACACCTTTCAAGTGGACTTCTGGTTTGGCAACTAATTTGCCTTCCCAATTCAAAGCCGCCGCTACAGTTACAACGCCATCTCCGGCCAACTGCTGACGTTCCTTGAGGACGCTGGCTTTGACAACGCCCGATCGAGAAGCATCTACCAATTCAATTCCTGAAGGCACTTGACCAGCGACTCGCATTGAATTTTCGGTCAACTCTACGACATCGCCGTTGTCAATAATCACCATATTGCTAGCAGGAATGCCCATGCTTTGAGCCGTCTTGGAGTGCTGGATCAGCATCCGGTGTTCCCCGTGCACTGGCAAGAAGAACTTGGGACGAGTCATGTTAATCATTAACTTTTGGTCTTCTTGACAACCGTGACCCGAAACGTGAATGCCTTTGTCGCGGCCGTAAACCACGTGTGCTCCCAGCATCATCAGTTTATCGATCGTGTTTACCACTGCGATCGTATTTCCGGGAATCGGATTAGCTGAGAAAATGACAGTATCGCCCTTTCTGATTTTCAGTTCGTGATGTTCGCCGTTAGCAATGCGAGTCATCGCCGCCATCGGTTCGCCTTGCGAACCTGTAGTTAAAATCAGTACCTTGTCTTCAGCCAAATTGCGGATTTCTTTCAGCGGTTTGAAAATACTATCTTCGCATTTGATGTAGCCGAGATTGCGGCAGTGAGCGATGACGTTAAGCATCGACCGGCCAACCACTCCGACATACCGATTGTTTTTCTTAGCCAAGTCCAAAACAATTTGCAATCGGTGTACCGACGAAGCAAAAGTCGTCAGCAGCACTCTTCCCGGTGCTTGAGCGATAATTCTGTCTAAATTCGGCGCCACAGAACTTTCCGAAGCGGTAAAACCGGGAACTTCCGAGTTAGTAGAATCGCTAATCAAGCACAACACGCCTCTTTCGCCGTACTCCGCCAGCTTTTGCAAATCAAAATGCTCGCCGTCTACAGGAGTGTGGTCAATTTTAAAGTCTCCGGTGTGGATCACAATTCCCACGGGAGTGTGAATTGCCACCGTAAAACTGTCAGCCATCGAGTGAGTGTTGCGAATGTATTCGACTAAGAAATTCTTGCCAATTCTGACAGTATCCCTGGGTCGAACCGTTCTCAATTCTGTGCGGTGAGACACTCCGGCTTCTTCGATTTTTCCGGCTAGCAAAGCCATCGCCAAACGGGGGCCGTAGATGACAGGAATTTCAAATTGTTTGAGGTGATAAGGGATACCGCCTATGTGGTCTTCGTGACCGTGAGTCACGATCATACCTTTAATTTTGTGGCTGTTTTCCCGCAGGTAAGTCATGTCTGGAAGGACAATATTTACGCCGTGCATTCCATCTGTCGGGAACGCTAAACCGGCATCTAAAAGAATGATTTCGTCGCCGTACTCGAACACACAAGTGTTTTTACCGATTTCGTGCAGCCCGCCGAGGGGAATAACTTTTAGAGCAGATGCAGTTGTATTTTTGATCATGCGTATCCTTTGTTAGTTATTTTTGTTATTGGTCTGTTAACTGTTGACTGTTGACTGTTGACTGTTGACTGTTGTCTGTCGTCTGTCGCCTACTGTCTATACCTCTCCAATAATCCCTGTTGAACAGGCATCCTGCCTGTTCAAGACAAGCTTTTTGGGAGGTGTTTATCTGTTGTTCGTTGATGGGGGCGATTTTTTCCAAGATATTTGTGGAAAACTCCCCTACGGGGTTTTACTCTCCCGTACAGTCAGTTGCCTCCAATCCTCAATCAGCAATTCTTAATTATCAGCTAATAACTCATAGCTCCTAACCAATGACTGATGATTAATGATTGATGACAACTAAATATTCAGTTGTCTGAAAACTCGTTCTCGCCTATCTAGTCTGGCTAGCTGATACCTGTGCTAACTGACTCAGTACGTCCTTTAACTTTTGAGTTACCTCAACGGGCGGATCGCACAGGGGCGGACGGGTGGAGCCTACATCCCAGCCTTGAAGTTTGAGAGCTGTCTTGACGAGAATGGGATTTGTGGTGAGAAAAAGAGCTTTAAACAGGTCAAAAAGTTGCAAGTGAATCTGGGTAGCGACTTGAACTTGACCGGTCTCGAAAGCTTTTATCATCTGTTGCAGTTGCTCTCCTACCAGATGGCTGGCTACGCTAACTACACCAGATCCTCCTACCGCCAACATTGGCAAAGTTAGGGAATCATCTCCAGAATAAATGGCAAATTCAGGGGATGTCAAGCACCGAATTTGACTTGCTTGATCCAAGTTGCCACTTGCTTCTTTTACGGCCACAATGTTGGGGATTGCTGCCAACCGAGCCACCGTCTCCGGCAACATATTCTGACCAGTGCGACCGGGGATGTTATATAACATTATAGGCAATTCTGGAGCAGATTGCGCGATCGCCCGAAAATGATTATATAAACCTTCTTGCGGGGGTTTGTTGTAATAAGGAACGACCTGCAAACAACCATCTAACCCGAGTTTAGCTGCTTTTTGGGTAGCTGCTACTGCTTCTGAAGTAGAATTCGATCCGGCTCCTGCGATTACCAACGCCTTACCGACCACCGCCTTTTGTACCACCTGAAATAATTCGTACTCTTCATCCCAGGTCATAGTGGGAGACTCGCCAGTAGTGCCGCACACTACCAAGCTATCTGTACCGCGATCGGCTAAATGAACTGCCAATTGTTCTGCTACCGCATAGTTAACGCTGCCGTCTTCCTTAAACGGCGTAATCATTGCAGTCAGAACCCGTCCAAACTTTACCACACTTTCTCCGATTTTAGACTGTTGATGTTTGATTTTAAATTTTTGATTTCAGATGAAAGGTTTATCTAAAATCCCCAATTTCAATTTCCCAATTGCCAGGGTTCCCCTAATTTGAAGCCACCGCCACTTGGGTTCGCAACAAATTTTTTTCTACCAGCAACTCAGCTATCTGCACCGCATTTAGAGCCGCCCCTTTGCGAATTTGATCGCCCGACAGCCACATCTCCAACCCGCAGGGGTGAGAAATATCTTGGCGAATCCTGCCAACTAACACCTCATCCTTACCGCTGGCTTCAGCAGGCATCGGGAAATAATTAGCTTCCCAGTCTTCTACCAGCTTAACCCCGCTTGCCTGCTTTAAGATTTCCCTGGCCTCAATCGCGCTAAAAGGCTCTGCAAACTCTAGATTAATCGCTTCCGAATGAGCCCGGAGTACGGGAACCCGCACACAAGTTGCCGTAATTTTAATCTCGTCCGTACCAAATATCTTCCGAGTTTCGTTTACCATTTTCATCTCTTCTTCACAATACCCCAAATCATTAATCGGGGTGTTGTGGGGAAACAAATTAAATGCTAAGGGGTAGGGAAATATATCTGTTTTGGGCGTTTCCCCCTGCAAAATTGCTCTTGCTTGATCTTTCATTTCCTCCATTGCCCTCGCCCCCGCGCCGCTGGCTGACTGGTAAGTCGCTACAACGATGCGCTGTATCGGCCTAACTTTGTGAAGTGGCCAAACGGCAACTGCCATCAAAATAGTCGTGCAGTTGGGATTAGCAATTATACCTCGGTGAGCTGCTGCCGCTTGGGGATTGACTTCTGGAACTACTAGCGGTACGGTCGCATCCATGCGGAAAGCGCTAGAATTGTCAATTACCACCGCCCCGGCTGCCACCGCTTGCGGAGCCCATACTTTAGAAGTAGAGCCACCTGCCGAAGCGAGCACCAAATCTACATTATCAAACGATCGCGCCGAAACTGCTTCAACCGGCAGCATCTCACCGCCAAAAGGCAAAGTTGTGCCTGCTGAACGTTCCGAAGCCAGCAGCTTCAAGTTAGAAATCGGAAAACTCCGGCTGTGCAATAGTTCTAGCAACTCTGCCCCGACTGCGCCGGTAGCTCCTAAAATGGCAACTCGATAGGATTGAGACAAATTAGTTTCCTCCACAAATTAAAGTCTAAACGATCGAAATCAAAAATTTAAATAACTGCAATTCTCAATATCAAACTTAATTAATGTTATGCGATATCAGGAGCATGAGAGGATAGCAATGGTGCAGTTAACGGAAACGGCCGATCGAACTTCCCGATTGATCCGGGCGATCGTACCCACTGCCAGTTTAGCATCTTTTGCAGATCGCCCACGCCCAATCCGGATCCGGTTAAGTTTTGCGATATATCTGCATTTTCGCAGGCGCATCCATTGACTTTGACTGGCCGCAGAGGCCGGCAAGATTGACATCACAGGGCGATATGTGCTATGGTGCATCGGCAATTAGTGGACTTAACCTCCACATTCCTAGCAGCAAAAGCTAGTATCCTCAAACCAAAACTATTTGGCAAGAGCCAAAAAAGTAGCCGGCAATGACTTACAGTCTCATCCGGTAAAGGTGTTGTAGTTGTGCCGTTACGAGTCAAAACGTACAAAATTAAAATGCAGGCAAAGTCAGATTTGTATGTATTTTATCAAGGAAATTGGGTCTAAAACCCTGTCCTTCTAGGACGGCTTTAATTTCTTAAATCCCTTCCTAAAAGTCAGGAAATTTCTAGTATACTACAGTAGTCTAGGTTAAACTCCTGCGCCATAGTGCATAAAAACAGTTAACGACACACTTTGGCGCGTAAACCGGGGGACAAAGAGCGGCGAAAACTCTATAAACAGCTAGGGGCTTAACACAGTTCCTTTAACCAGAGAAACAAACTATTTAGTCTTGTTAAGTAGGGTAGGACATACCCGAACTCTAGGTAAATATCCTAGTACGCTTTTGGAGATAGACCCTCTGGGATGACTGCGAATCAGGCTCGTTAATTGGTAGGATTTCTACGGTTAAAAAGTTTGAGGATTGCCGAAAGGACGCAACATTTTAAGGTCAGTCGCTGAATTAAGAATCCCTGTCCTTTAGGTCAGGGAGTGTCAATACACTATTGTTAAATATCAAAAAAGCCGATGAAAGTAACCCAGGAAAAACTTCCAGCTAGCCAAATTGGTCTGGAAATCGAAGTACCGTCAGAAAAGTCAAAACAAGCTTACGAGCAAGTAATTAAACAATTTGCTCGCGAGGTTAATATTCCTGGGTTCCGCAAAGGCAAAGTTCCCCGTCAAGTTTTGCTACAGCGCCTAGGCCAGACTCGTTTGAAGGCGACGGCTTTGGAAAATTTGATTAATGATTCCCTGCAAAAAGCCCTCGAACAAGAAAAAATTGCCGCAATTGGCAGTTTTGAACTTCGCACCGAGTTTGAAGAATTACTAGCCAAGTTCGATCCAGAACAGCCTCTGATTTTTTCGGCGAAGGTTGATGTACAACCCGAAGTGAAAATGGGTCAGTACACAGGTTTGCAGCTTCAAGCAGAAGAAGCTAAGTATGATGAGGCTCAGGTAGATGAGGTACTGGCAAAATATCGATCGGACAAAGCTACTTTAATCCCCGTAGAAGGCCGGCCGGCTCAGTTGGGAGACACGGCTTTGGTTGATTTCGCCGGTAGATTTGCCGAAGCACCCGAAGGCGAAACTCCCGCAGAAATTCCCGGTGGCGAAGCAGAAGACTTCCAAGTAGAATTGTCGGAAAATCAGTTTGTACCGGGCTTTATCCAAGGCATGATCGGGATGAATCCAGGAGAAACGAGAGAAGTTTCTGTGCAGTTCCCCGAAGAGTATAGTAGTGAAGAACTAGCGGGAAAACCGGCAGTATTTACGATTACTCTCAAAGAACTTAAGGAAAAAGAATTGCCGGAGTTGGACGACGACTTCGCGCAAGAAGTCAGTGAGTTTGAAACTTTAGCAGAACTGCGCGAATCGCTCGAAACTCGGTTTAAAGCAGACCAAGAAAACAAGATATCAGCTAATAAGGAAAAAGCTATATCAGCAGCCCTCGCGCAGCTAATAGACGTGGAAATTCCCGAAACAATGGTCGATCGCGAAATCGATTATTTGTTGAATCAACAAGCCGTCCAATTGAAAAATTACGGCATAGATATCAACCAACTGTTTACGGAAGAAAATATGGGCCCGATGCGGGAACGCTCGCGCCCGGAAGCAGTCGAGCGCCTCAAGCAGAATTTAGCTCTGGCAGAAGTAGCCAAGCTGGAATCCTTATCTGTTGAACCAGCAGAAGTAGCAGCAGAAGTAGCAAAAATCAGAAAGCAGTTTCCCAAAGGAGATTTTGACCCCCAAAGGTTGCAGGAATTTGTAGCAGAAGACTTGCTCAAACAAAAAACCCTGAAATGGTTGGAAGAAAAAGGGACAATCGAACTCGTACCTGAAGGCTCTCTGACTCCTGCAGCAGCAGAATCAGAAGAATCGGACGCTGAAGATTCAGCAGAAGCAGCCACGAGCGTTGAAGTGGAAGTCGTAGGCGAAGATTAGGGCCCAGAATGAAAGTAGTAGGGACACCGCACGCCAGCCCTTCTTCGTGTCAACTTAACGTCAAACCAAGTCAGAGACGGCTATTTGATTGTTAAAGCCAGATCCCCCCTTAAGAAGGGGGGACAAGAAGCCTCTTTAAGTCCCCCTTCTTAAGGGGGATTTAGGGGGATCTAGACTTGGCGTAAAACCGAGATTTATCAAGGGTTTTAGCCTGGTTGTTGACACTAATGGGATCTTGGAGTGTCCCTACGGCGGGGATCGCTCGGGGGTATCTGAAGTGCGATCGAATTTTACGTTTAATGTCGAACTACTGTTGAATTCGGGTTAAATAGTCACAAGATTTTTGCTCGACTATGCCCAGCGCGGGCCAATGCCCCATTCCCAATTCCCCCATCTGGGTTCATTCGAGGCATAATAGTTAAAAGCTGGCGGCTTAATTTAAAGCTTTCATCAGCAGCAGCAAATTGTCTAGAATCCTTGACTGGTGTCTTATGGTTGTATCTCAATCTTCCAATTACCTAATTACAAGCTATAACGATTTTGATGTCAGTTCCAGCCCCAGCAATGTAGTGCCGATGGTACTAGAACAGTCGGGGATGGGCGAGCGGGCTTTTGACATTTACTCGCGCTTGCTGCGGGAGCGAATTGTGTTTTTAGCAGATCCCGTAACCGACGAGTTGGCTGGCACGATAGTGGCTCAGCTATTGTATCTAGATGCCGAAGACCCAGAAAAAGATGTCCAAATGTACATTAATTCCCCCGGCGGCTCGGTGACGGCCGGCATGGCAATTTATGACACAATGCAGCAAATCCGCCCGGATGTGGTGACGATTTGTTACGGTTTGGCAGCGAGTATGGGCGCATTTCTGCTGACAGCAGGAGCCCACGGTAAGCGGATGTCTCTTCCGAGTTCCCGGATTATGATTCACCAGCCACTCGGAGGCGCTCAAGGTCAAGCAGTTGATATTGAGATTCAAGCCAAGGAAATCCTTTATCATAAGCGTAAGCTGAATGAACTGCTAGCGCACCACACAGGTCAACCACTCGACAAATTAGAGGCTGATACAGAGCGCGACTTTTTTATGTCAGCCGAGGAAGCCAAAAATTACGGTTTGGTCGATCGAGTTATCGAAAAGGAAAACCTTCCGGCGGCGGGAGAGAATGTCACTCCACTGAAATAAGAGGCTGTTATGTCTAAGTACGACTCCCATCTAAAATGTTCGTTTTGTGGCAAGTCTCAAGAGCAAGTACGCAAGTTGATCGCAGGGCCCGGGGTGTATATCTGTGACGAATGCGTTGACTTGTGCAATGAAATTTTAGATGAGGAGTTGTTTGATTCGAGTGCAGTGCCCGCAGCGACGGTGGCTCCGAAGCAGGAAACGACGCAAAAGCGCCGCGCTACCTCCGGCAAAAGTATGTCGATGAGCCAAATTCCGAAGCCGAGGGAAATTAAAAATTACCTCGACGAAAATGCGATCGGGCAAGATGAGGCGAAAAAGGTGCTCTCGGTGGCAGTTTACAACCACTACAAGCGCCTGAGCTTTATCCATGCCAAAAATAGCGGCAAGCACCCGCCGGAAGAAGTAGAACTACAAAAATCGAATATTTTGTTAATCGGGCCGACGGGCTGCGGAAAAACTCTCCTGGCTCAGACTTTGGCGGATATGCTAGACGTGCCGTTTGCGGTGGCTGACGCGACGACGCTGACCGAAGCGGGCTATGTCGGGGAAGATGTGGAAAATATTTTGCTGCGGCTGCTGCAAGTGGCAGATATGGACGTGGAAGAGGCGCAGCGCGGAATTATTTATATTGATGAAATTGACAAAATTGCCCGCAAGAGCGAAAATCCTTCGATTACGCGGGATGTGTCTGGGGAAGGCGTGCAGCAGGCGCTGTTGAAAATGCTGGAAGGGACGATCGCGAACGTACCTCCCCAAGGTGGCCGCAAGCACCCCTACCAAGACTGCATCCAAATTGACACTAGCAATATCATGTTTATTTGCGGCGGCGCTTTTGTCGGTCTAGAGAAAGTGATAGAGCAGAGAACGGGCAAAAAGTCAATGGGTTTTATTCAGCCCGGAGAAGCTCAGCCGAAGGAAAAGCGGGCTGCTGATGTACTCAAGCAACTGGAACCGGATGATTTGGTGAAGTTTGGGATGATTCCTGAGTTTATTGGGCGGGTGCCGGTGGCGGCGGTGTTAGAGCCGCTGGATGAGGAAACCCTGATGGCGATTTTGACGGAGCCCCGCAATGCTTTGGTTAAGCAGTATCAAAAGCTGCTGAAGATGGATAATGTGCAGTTGGACTTTAAGCCTGATGCGATTCGGGCGATCGCCCAGGAAGCATACCGCCGCAAAACTGGAGCACGGGCGCTGCGGGGGATTGTCGAAGAATTGATGTTGGATGTGATGTACGAGTTGCCGTCGCGCAAGGATGTTGCCCGGTGTACGATTACTAAGGAAATGGTTGAGAAGCGATCGACGGCTGAGTTGTTGGTACTTCCGTCTTCGCTGCCCAAGCCAGAGTCAGCTTAAAAGTAGATATTCACAATCACTAGGTGACTCTAATTCAACCTAAAACTTTTAGGGTATTAAGAAACCTGGAAGGGCGGCCACTCTTAGCCGCGCCCCTACTACAAAAACCGGGTTTCTCGGTTTTTTTTAGTGATCTTTTTTTTAGTGATCTATAGCAATCCTCGCATCATTTGTGAATTTCTTACTCCCTCCCCTTGGTAAGGGGAGGGTTGGGGTGGGGTAAAAAATTTACGACTCCTGCAAGGATTGCTATACTTACCAATCTATAAAATCATCCTCACCCAACTCAGAAGATAACTCCGGCAAATCCTGCTGAGTTTCCAATCTAAAAGTTTCCGCCTCCCAAATCTCCAAGTCATCCGACAAATCAACTACTTCCCCGTCAAACATAGCAGCCAATTGCCTAGCTGTATTCGCGACATATTGAGCGTCATCACGCACCGCTACAGCCTGAGCGTTAAAGCCATTTTGAGAGTCTGTAGAGGCGTTTGTAGGCGATCGCGATTCGGAAATTGCCGGCACATTAACGGCGGTATTTTCAGGCGCTGGCGGGTGTTTTTGTTCTTCTCCCCCATTCCCCAAAAAATCATCTGTAATCTCAGAATCCGCCGACTTCTGCACCTGTTGACCCGCATCCGCAGGATTAGAATTCCTGGGATTTTCGCCAACACGTCCGTTAGAACTTGGCAAATCCTTGGCGCGAGAACTATTAGTTTCAGCGGGATTTGTCAAGCCCACTTTTACTGTTACTCGACGGTTAAAAATTTGCAAAAAAGCTTCTTCAATATTAGCTACTTTGTCTTTAACCATATTAAGCAACGGCTGCGAACTAATCTTAACATGAGCCGTATTATTGCTAAAAATTACTAGCTGTCCATGTTGGCGAAGCAGCGATTGAGTTCCATGCGGTCGCACGCGCTCAAGTACCTGTTCCCACACTCGATTTAAATCGATTTCATCGCCTGAATTAGCCGGTGAATAATTTGTTTGAGTCGTTTCAGGAGTTGGTACAGGTGCGGGAATCGCTGCAGCAGGTGTGCTTTCTGTTCGATTAGCCACAGGCGGCGAAGTCGGTGGAGGATTTTGAGGTTTGGCAGCGGGAGGCGGTTCGATATTAGATGTCTGGCTCCCCCCCGATTGTAGGGGCGGTGCCCCCGTGCCCGCCCTGGGTTGGGAGGGGTGTATTTGCGATGGAGCAACATTTTTAGCTGGTTCGGCTGTTGCTTGTGGCTGAGTTCTAATTGCTGAGGGCAACAATCCCAATAGCGTTACTTCCAGCCACAAACGCGGCTGAGTGGTATTTTTAATTTGCACTTCATGGGTTTGCAAATGTTTCTGGCCTGCCAAAATTAACTCGGCATCCCAATTGCGGGCAAAATCCCCCAGTTTTTCCCAAGTTGCCGATGTTAAAGCTACTAAATCTGACCGTTTTGGTGCAGCTTTGGCTATTAGCAAATCTCGGTAAAAACTTGCGAGACTTTGCAGCACGATTAGCGGTTCCCGACCGCGATCCATGAGGTGGCGGGTCATGTCTATTAGTGCTGTAGCGTTATCTGTATCAATAGCTTGCAGCAAATCCATTAAGTCGTTTTCTGGGACTGCACCGACTAAATCCCAAACTTTTTCGACTGTTACTTCACCCTGAAATAAGCTTAGTTGGTCGAGCAAACTTTCGGCATCTCGCAGACCTCCTTGGGCGATTTGAGCAACCATTTGTACTGCATCGCTGGCAATATTGATATTTTCTAATTTGGCAATTTTGTGTAAGTGAGCAATCATTGCATCGAGGGGGATGCGGCGAAAGTCGAATTTTTGGCAACGAGAAATAATAGTTGGTAATACTCTTTGTGGGTCGGTTGTTGCGAGAACGAATACAACGCGATCGGGCGGCTCTTCTAATGTTTTTAATAAGGCATTAAATGCCTGGGTACTGAGCATATGAACTTCGTCTATTACATATACTTTATAGCGGCACTGTACGGGGGAAAATTGAGCTCGTTCGATCAAATCCCGAATGTTATCTACTCCGGTGTTGCTGGCGGCGTCAATTTCGATGACATCTAGCGTCGAACCTCGGGCAATTTCTTGGCAAACGTTGCATTTGCCACAGGGTGTCGGGGTGGGGGCAACCGTAGAAATACAGTTGAGGGATTTGGCGAAAATTCTGGCACTAGAGGTTTTACCGGTGCCTCTGGGGCCGGTGAATAGATATGCTGGTGCTATGCGCTCTTGTAGGATGGCGCTGGTGAGGGTTTGGGCGATCGCCTCTTGACCGACTAATTCGGCAAATGTCTGAGGGCGATATTTGTGATGCAGGGGTTCGTAGGTCACGATCGAATTTTGGTGGTATTAGCTGTAATCTTAGCTAAGGAGACGTTGTTCGATCGCAAAGAGATCTCTACTCTCACAGCAAGCCGCCCGGTGGGCTTGCACGGCGTCCGTGAGCCCACAGTAGGAATTAGCACCATCCCAACGTCCGCCCCTCGATCGTCCGGGCGATCGGCTGTTCTGCTTGATGTTTTCCGCAGCTCGCTCCCAGAGTTACTATTAATTTATGTGTATTTCTTTTTATTTTTCTAGAAACGGAGACCGCCGAACAAACATTTTTTTTAGCTGTATAGGTATAATATATTACAGACAATTCACCATTTCTATTGGCCAGTGCCAGCGCGGGATTTTCGGATATTTCGGAAACCGGCTTGCAGTTAAAGATAAAGTATTAATTAGAGGGTGCGTGCTCCAGTTGCAGAAATCCAGTTGTACCAAGATGATGGTGGAATGATGTCAATGTTGGTTGATCCAGTTGCACTACCAGCTCTACTCTGGAGTCCTGTATAAATATAGCGTCAAATTTTACCCTTTAAAAGCCCATGTCAACCCAAATAATCCTTGTAGAACCAAGGTTGGCAGTAGCCTCTCCCAAACCTAAACAGGCTAAACCCGGAGATCCGTCCTCAGACCAACTCTTCATGGGAGCGTCGGGATTACTGTTGTTATTGCTGATCGGTTTAGCGGTGTTTACCAAGCTAAAACTCGACGATTTGAGTAAGAAGCTCAAATTTGAGGAGTTTAGAAATCGAGAACTCCAGAAAAAATACAAAATGGCTCTGGAAACCATGTCAAAGATGGAAAAGAATCCCGACCTTATCCACTCGCGAGACTTTAATTTAGACTACCTGAGAATGCGGATGGCGGAAGAAGTGTTTCACTTTGCCATTGTCAACCAAATTAAGGTAAAAGTCAAAGAAAAAATTAGTATTGCCCTGCGTCCGACTCAGGCTGCAGTGGGAGATAAAAACGGGAATGCCGGCAGCGGCAGGCAAGTGGATTCGATGTTTGATATCGAATACGAAACTGGCGATCCCGCAGTAAAAATAGAAAAACGAGTGCTGTTTCGGATTCAAATTAAGCTGATGAAACTGCCGACTCAGGCAACATCAGCGACAATTAATCAAATTATTGACTGTTTGGAAACTTATCTGAGTCCTTCTGACGACCACGACAGTTGGCAGCCGACAATTCAAGGTCGCATCGTTCATATTGAGTGGGATCAAAAAGCCAAGCCGACGCCGATGTTGGTATTGGAACAGTCTAATGAAGGGGTGAATGTTACCTTTAGGACTACGAGAACGCCTGCCGGTAGGCCTACAAATGCCAATGATAGCCAATTGGTAGGAGCTAAGGGTCAAAAAAGTGGTAAAAGTAGTTCTAAAACTCCAGCTAAAGGTGCAACAAAAAGTCCTGCCAAGGTAGGAGGAAAGCGTCCCGGTTCTCGGAAATAAGTTGAGGTGGGTTAATATTATTTTCCCGAAAGAACGCCGGTTGCCACCGTTGTTGATGTGTCTTGTGCGAGGTAGCCGTCTTCCATGTGAATAATGCGATCGGCTATATCTAAAATGCGGTTGTCGTGGGTGACAAGCAAAATAGTGCAGTGCTGTTCTTTGGCCAAACCTCGCATAATTTCTACCACATCTCGACCTGATTTACTGTCTAGGGCTGCTGTGGGTTCGTCTGCTAATACTAATTTGGGCTGGCTGACTAACGCCCGGGCGATCGCAACTCTTTGTTTCTGTCCGCCCGAAAGACTGTCCGGGTAATAATCTATTCTATCTCCCAAGCCTACAGCTTGCAGCATTCCCTCTATTCTATCATTAGTTTCTTGACGAGAAAGATGGCTGTGCAGTTCTAAAGACATTTGCACGTTTTGCCTAGCTGTCAAGCATTTGAGCAAATTGTGACCTTGGAAAATATAGCCGATGTCGCGACGGACTTGAACTAATTTATTTTTCGCGGTTCCCCGCAATTCTTGGTCGAGAATTTTAAGACTACCTTCTTGGATCGATCGCAAAGCTCCAATCAAGGTTAACAATGTTGTTTTACCAGACCCAGAAGGCCCAGTCATCAGCACGATTTCGCCCGGATAAATTTCTAGGTTGATGTCAAATAATGTCTGTTTGCGAAGTTGTCCTTCGCCGAAGGAATGATTGAGATTTTTAATTGAGACTACTGGTAAAGTATTCATTGGTAATTTGTACTTGGTAATTGGTAATAGGTAATTCCTTCTTGCTTCTTGCTTCTTGCTTCTTCCTTCGTTAAAAAATATCCGCTGGGTCAGCCGCCTGCAACTTCCTAACTGCGATCGCCCCCGACACAGAACACATTATCGTTGTCATTGCAAAAACAGTTATAACTTTTGTCAAAGTCATGTACATCGGCAAAGTCGTAGCAGTTCTAGCTAAATTGTACAAAACCACAGAAATCCCAAGTCCTGGCAAATAGCCAAGTATTGCCAAAATTAAAGCCTCTTGAAAAACCACACTCAAAAAGTAACCGTCTTTATATCCCATCGCCTTTAACGTAGCGTATTCTGGCAAATGGTCATTAACATCAGTATAGAGAATTTGATAGACAATCACGATCCCGACGATAAATCCCATAGCCGCGCCGAGAGTAAAAATAAATCCGATCGCCGTGCTTTCCTCCCAATATTTTCTCTCAAAAGCTATAAACTCTTCTTTAGAAGCAATTGTCACGTCTTGCGGTAAAGTTGCCCTCATTTTTTCAATAACTGCCTTGACATCAGTTCCCGGCTGCAAGTGAACAATTCCGACATCAATTAAACCTTTACTTCTTCTACTATGAAAAATACGCATAAAGTTCACATCGCTGGTAATAATATTGCCATCAGCACCGAAAGATGCTCCTAAAGTAAATAACCCCTCTACAGTAACGCGGCGGTTATCTATTTCAGTTTCCACAGGCTTTCCCTGGTTGAAATATTCTGCTACTGGCCCAAACTCCGGGCGCGAAGCTCGATCGAATAAAACGACATCTGAAATTTTGATTTTGTCCAAATTATTTTTGACTTCCGGCATCTCAAAGATGGGATGAGCGGGGTCAAAACCGATTACCATCAGTTGGCGGGTATTGTTTTTGTCTGGAGCGGGATTTTTCCACAACCCAAAGCCTAAATATACCGGGCTAATTCCTGTAACACCATTAAAACTCAAAGCTTGATACAAACGCCGTTGGGGAAAGCTTTTCATGGCTATTAAAGCCGTAGATTGCGTGCTGGTGATAAAAATATCCCCTTTTAATTGGGAGTGAAAGGTGGTGGAACTTTCAAAGAGCGCGTCTCTAAATCCGAACTGTATAAACATCAGCAAGTCGGCAAATCCAATGCCGGCTATTGCGATTACTAAACGCATTTTTTCGCGCGTTAATTGTGCCCAAGCTAGCGGTATTTTTGCCATAACAGTCGATTTTATCTCTGAGATTTTGGGTGGGGGATTGAATAATTTTAGGACTTAAGCACGGGTGTTGAGAAACCGGGTTTTTTACCCTTATATTTGATTCTCACCCTTAATCTCTGTAAAAAATCCGGTTTCTTGAGTCCCCATGCGTAAGTTTTGTCAAGGTAAAATTTAGATATCTATTTTAACTTCAACCTGCAAGTTTGTTAGGGTTGCAACTTTCTTGCTCGATTCCGGATCGAGGCGAATTCTTACTTCGATAACTCTCGCGTCGGTGTCGGCTGCGGGGTCTGTATTGAGGACATCTTTTTTGCCGATTTGTTTGCCGATGCGAGCGACTGTCCCTTCCAAAGTGCCTGCAAAAACCGGGCTGCTGACGGTAGCGCGCTGGCCGTTTCGCACTTTGGCGATGTCGGTTTCGTAAACTTCTGCTACGGCGTACATTTGATCGGTGCCGCCTAGTTCTACGATGCCGTCTTGAGTGTTGACACCTTCCCCTTGTCGGCTGTGAACTTTGAGGATGTAGCCGGATACGGGTGCTTTGACGTAGCTTAAGTTTAAGTCTACTTGAGCTTTTTGTCTGGTGGCGATCGCACTTTCAATTGCGGCTTGGGCGGCTTGCACGTCTTCGGGACGTACTTCGGCAATTTGGTCGAGATTTGCTTTGGCTTGATTGATTTCTTCTTGGCCGGTTTCTGCTTTTTGTTTGAGTATTGCTTCGGCTTGATTGATTTCTTCTTGGCCGGTTTCTATTTTTTGATTTAAGGTTGCTCTGGCTTGGTTAATTTCCTGCCTACCTGTTTCTAACTTGCGTCTGAGATTGGCTCGGGATTGATTGATTTCTTGCTTCCCTGTTTCTACTGTTTGTTTGATTGTTGCTTTCGTTTCGACTATTTGCTCTTGCAGTGTTTGCACAGTTTTTTCTAATATAGCCTGCGCTTCTCTGACTCTCTGGCGAGCTGTCTCTGCTGCTAAGCGTTTGGTGTCGTAGGCGGAAGCAGAAATTGCGCCTGTTTCTGAGAGTTCTTTATTGCGTTGTTCCTCGGCTTCGGCGTTGGTTAATTCGGCTTTTAGCCGATCGACTGTAGCGTTTTGAGAGGCAATTTCGCCGCGCAATTGAGCTTCTAGCCTAGCCAATTTGGATTGCTGCACCTCTGTTTCTCTTTCGAGTTGTGCCTCAAATTTGGCAAGATTAGCTTGTTCGGCTTCGGTTTCTCTTTGCAGTTGTGCTTCAAACTTGGCGACGTTAGCTTGTTCGGCTTCGGTTTCTCTTCGCAGTTGAGCTTCTAAGCGGGCGACATTCGCTGCTTCGCCTTCGGTTTCTCTTTGCACTTGTGCTTCAAACTTGGCAACTTCTGCTTTTTGAGCGCCGACAACGCCTGTTTTTGCGCCTGCTTGAATTTTCGCTAATTCTGCTTGTTTGACTTTGACTTCTTTGTCGGCTTGTTGGAGGATTGCTTGGAGCCGATCGCGCGTATCGAGAACTGCTATGATTTGTCCTTGACTGACGCGATCGCCCTCTTCCACCTGTAACAGTTCAATTCTTGCTCCCTCCGACGCCGAAGGGGCCGACAATTTGATAACTTCCCCCTGCGGAGTCAACCTACCCAAAGCGGTAACGCTGTTGCGGGTGGCGACGGAAGTTGCAGCAGCCGTTGCAGCCGCCGCCTTTAACTCTTCGGCTTTTCTAATTTGAGATACTTGCCAAAAACCGACTCCTGTGGTAATGACAGTGGCGGCGATCGCTAAACCGATGATTCCTCGTCCTGGGGGTTTTAAAAATGATTTATCCTTGGCCGGTGATTCCTTTCCCATGACTTATAAAGTAGGGGATTTCCTGATTAAGTTTTTTTCACCCACTGTGAAGTATTGTAAACCAATTTCAGCTATTTAGGGATATCAAAAAGCACCTCGGTCATGTAATGTTCGGCCCAATCTTTACCAAAAGCTTTTTCGAGTATGCGACGGGTTTTGTCGTTTTGCTGCTGCTGGGTGCAGTAGTAAATTTGAGCGTCGAGAATTTTCGATGCTTCGGCGGCAGAGACTGGTTCGCAAGCGACTGCCTGTTTGCAGTGAATTTCAACGTAGGATTCAACTATGTCCAGAAATCTGCTTTCTTCTTCGATCGACTCTGGCCGCACAAACAGACAAAATTCTGAGAAAATATCCCCCCATTCGGGAATTTGGCGGGGAGAAGAAAATTGCTTAATCGGCAAAATTTCCAGTTGGGTTCGGTAGGTTTCCGACAAAGTTCGATCGGGATTGAGGGGAGAAAGGTCTGCGATCGCGGCGCTAACTTGGCCTTTGCCTGCTACGATATCCGTACCGAACATCGGCAAAGCATAATTCGGTCTGGGAAACATCACGCAGTGCAGAATGTCAAGTAAGGGCCCGACTTTAGCGAGTTCGAGGTGTATTTTGCGGAACTGGGGCGTTTGATAGCAGCGGTTTTCAATGATCAGTTTTTCTCCTTCCAAGCGGCCTTCTACGTATCCCAACTCAGCGGGCAGGTGGTAGGGTTCGAGGTCGAGATAGCGGTGCCATACTGCTTCCATCCGGTCTGCTAAATCGCGGATGAGATGGTGCTGTTGGTCGCGCAGAGAAGGCTGGGATATTTCTAACATTCTTATTTATCGGGGGATAGCTTAATAAAACTTGATTCTACTGTTGCAGGATGCAGGAAAAAAGGTAGATACTTTAACAATATCAGTAGATTGACTTACGATCGAGCAAGTTTTACAGGAGATTTTGTATGTTTGGTCTGGGATTGCCCGAAATGGGCATTGTTGCGGTGGTGGCCATACTAATTTTCGGCCCCAAGAAGATTCCTGAGTTAGGAAATGCTTTGGGCAAAACGCTGCGGAGTTTTAAGGAAGGGGTTGGTCAATCTGAGGATGAAGCTGTTGAGAAGGATAAAGAGGAAGAGGGCCAGCCGAAAGTGTAAATTAAGTTTGTAGTGAGGATTTTAGTCCTCATTTTTAAGGATTCAAGCCCTCACTACGAACCTATTCGGGAAATTTGCCTTCTCTAACTTCAAGGGAATAATCTTTCACAGCTTGGGTAATTGTTTGTCGCAAATTCGCGTAAGCTTTCGCAAAAGGCGGCTGTTTTTCAGAAAGTCCCAACAAATCGGAAGTAACTAAAACTTGACCGTCGCAGTGCGGCCCGGCCCCGATACCAATGGTGGGAATAGTTAATTTTTGGGTAATTTGAGCGGCTAAGTCTGCGGGAATGTGTTCTAGCACGATCGCAAAGGCACCTGCTTCTTGAAGCGCGATCGACTCTGCTAGGATGCGATCGGCTGCTTGGGCCGTTTTTCCTTGTTTTTTATAACCGAGTTGGTGTACCGACTGCGGAGTTAAACCGACGTGTCCCATTACTGGAATTCCGGCGGATGTTAGCTGCGAAACTGTGGCGGCCATTGCTGGATATCCACCTTCTAATTTTACAGCTTGAGCGCCGGTTTCTTTCAAAGCTCTCCCGGCCGAGTGCATGGCTTGCTGGGGACTTTCTTGATAAGTCAAAAACGGCAAATCGACCACAATTAATCCTTGTTTAACTCCACGGCGCACTGCTTTAGCGTGGTGCAGCATTTCATCGAGGGTTATGGGTAGGGTTGTGTCGTAGCCTAAGACTGTCATGGCGAGGGAATCGCCGACTAGGATGATATCTACGCCTGCTTGATCGATGAGTTGGGCGATCGCATAATCATAAGCTGTCAGGGCAACAATTGACCGCCCTTGTTGTTTCCACTGAATTAATTGATGAGTAGTGACTGACATTTTAGTGCAAAAATATAATATTATCTCCTGCTATTACTTATAATATCAAATATAACAAATTATATACCATCCATATTGTAGGGTGTCTGAGGCGCGGCGATTAAGAATTGTCACAAAAAATTGAGCCAATTAATTCAGCGCCTCACGCACCCGCAAAAACTCAATGCACGCCTGTAATGATGCGTCTCAGCACTAGATATAAGGGGCGAGTGAGCAACTAAATAATCTACAATTTAGGCTGCATCTTGTATATTTTAACAATATTTGTAATTGAGAGCGATATTTTTATTTATTCATGAATTTCTGCTAATAACTGTTCCCCCAAAGGATGTTTTTGCAATTGCTCAAATGTCAAATGTCCTTTACTGATTCCTTCCCGCCACAGCCCAACATAATTTTCCCACACAACCTGAATGTTGGGGTGGTTTGCGGGCAACTTGCTGCGAAGAATTTCCACAGCTTGCAAATACAGCGGTTCCGCTTCCGAGTACCTTCCTTGGGATTCATAAAGTCCGGCTAAATTGTTGAGGTTAGTAGCTAAACTGGGATGGTCTTCAGGAA
>NZ_JAUBSA010000048.1:32011-46805 GCF_036702115.1 Microcoleus sp. LAD1_D5
GCGATCGCCTGTCTATTTCCACAGCTTGCAAATACAGCGGTTCCGCTTCCGAGTACCTTCCTTGGGATTCATAAAGTAGGGCTAAATTGTTGAGGTGAGTAGCTAAACTGGGATGGTCTTCAGGAAGCGATCGCCTGTCTATTTCCACAGCTTGCAAATACAGCGGTTCCGCTTCCGAGTACCTTCCTTGGGATTCATAAAGTGCGGCTAAATTGTTGAGGTAAATAGCTAAATAGGGATGGTCTTCAGGAAGCCAACGCCTGTGTATTTCTAATGCTTGCAAATACAGCGGTTCCGCTTCCGAGTACCTGCCTTGGGATTTATAAAGTCCGGCTAAATTGTTGAGGTTAGTAGCTAAACTGGGATGGTCTTCAGGAAGCGATCGCCTGTCTATTTCTAATGCTTGCAAATACAGCGGTTCCGCTTCCGAGTACCTGCCTTGGGATTCATAAAGTGCGGCTAAATTGTTGAGGTGAGTAGCTAAACTGGGATGGTCTTCAGGAAGCGATCCCCTGTGTATTTCCACAACTTGCAAATACAGCGGTTCCGCTTCCGAGTACCTTCCTTGGGATTGATAAACTCCGGCGAGGTAATTCAAGCTACTTGATAATTCTGCTTCCATCTCTAACTCTTGTTGCAGCCCGATCGCCTTTTGAAAATAATCGATCGCCAATTCATACTCTTGCTGAAAATTTTCGCACTCTCCAGACTCTATCCTTCTGGTATAAATCTTCCCCATAGTGGCATAAAGACTTGCCAAACTGGGGTCTTGGAGTCCTTTTTTCTGTTCGGTTCGCGCGATTAAATCCTGCAAATCTTCCAGCGGAATCAAACTCGGCGGTTCGCGATCGTCCTCTTCAACTAGGGATCGAAACGGTTCAAATTCAGTTTTGGGAACAGCCGCAGTTTTTTTCGTATCAAAGCGAAACACACCTTTCCGCCAACTCCAAAAATCAGGAGACTCATTGCTAATCAGAATTTCAATTTGTCGCGTCACCCACAAGACAATCGAAAACGGAAACTCCCGCATTGCTTCCCGCGTCCATTGCAAATATCCAAAAAACACTTCTTGTTCCGATCGACTTTCGCCAAATTGTTTAAAAAACCGCAGTTTTTCGACACCCGTCACGGTGATCACAGCTTTTCCCCGCTGCTGCAAATATGCTTCTTGTTCGACTAAATTGGCGATCGCCGATCGCAAACTCGGTTCACCCCTCGCCAATTCTACGCGATAGCGGCGGATATCCGGTTCGAGTTCTGCTTCATAATCCGCAATCAGGCGATCGCGACAGTCGCTATCATCGCAAACTGCGATTAGCAAGTTGAGAATATCTTTACCCGCTTCTATTGACACGAGTAAATCTTCATAATTATCTTGGTTTTGACTGTTGAGATTCGACATATAGTCACATCGTTACAGCATGGGCCGGGGCGGGTTTACAAGATAGTTAGTTTTCCCCAGAGATGGCTGGTCAAACCCGCCCCTACGAGAACGAAAATTATACAATAACAAATTTATTAGCTAGCGGTTTCAACCGCCGAGTTTATTTGTTGAGTATAAAAGAAATTATTCACGCGGAAAATCATCTCGCTGCTTTAACAATTCTAGCACGATCGGGTGAATGTCGTACCACAAAACAGCATTGCGATATTCCAAAACATATAACCCATGCAGCAAATCCAAAAACCCTTGTGCTTTCGGGTCAGCAGGTTTAAAATCTCTATAAGTTGCTATCAACATCTCATAATCAGTTGTTCCTAAACGGGTATCAAAATCGATCCGCAATTTATTGATCGCTTCCTCAAACACCTCAGCATTAATTTTAACCGCCGCTTCTGGATTCCGTCGCACCAACCGCAAACAAATGCGACAGCATTCGTTAGCAATTCTAATCAATTCTCGCAATACTCCACCGCTGTAGGCGACAAGGCGATCGAGTGTTTCCGGTTCGATCAATTCGCTTCCCAAGCGTTTAGCTAAAACCTCTTTCAATCTCGCCGCCGGTTCCGCCATTGCAACAGCATCAGCATTCCGGCTTTCCCCGCGTTTAAACAGCTTACTTACTGGCATAAACACGACTTGATTGTTAGTTTCCGTTTCTACGGTAGCGGCTAAAGAGACATCTCGCAGCGCCGAAATAGGAGTTGTTAAAATAATTCTAAAATTTGGCAAGAAAAGCGCTTTAATATGTTCTTGATAAACTTGGCGGACGACACCTAAATCCAACTTGTCCAGGTCATCAATCACCACGATTATGTCTTTTTTCGCGCCTTCTCGAACTACGGCTGCAATCTCGTTAATTGTCGCAACCAAATCAGAAACTTTGCGAAGAAACTCTTGTTTGATTTCCTCGCGAATCGTCGCATCAGCTTTTAACTTGCCTTGAATCATCTTAAACAAGTTAAACCCCACCGATCCGCTGGCGCTCAATTCGTCAATTTTTGTTTTAGTTTTAGTGGCAAACCAGTTCTCAAATGATTCTTTAGTTGATTTTTTGATGGGAATTTGCTGTTTGTCGGCTGCATCCATCAACTGAACGGCGATCGCAAACAAAATATTAATATGATTAACATCCGACATTTCGATTAAGTCGGAAATCGAGAAAAAGACTGTAAAATAGCGATCGTCCATCTGGCGGCAAAACTCAGCCAACAGTGTAGACTTACCGCAACCACGATGTCCCGTAAAAATAATTTTACCGCTACCGGAAGGGTCATCTTCGACTAATTGCTCTAATTCTTCAAGCACTTCTGTCCCGTATTCTACGCGGAAGTTCTCGACTTCTTTCGGAGTGATCAGCGGCGATAACTCCATATTTGCATAGGCTGTCCGAAAGGATTCTAGTAATATTTTGGACATGGCACTCTGAGGCTATTATTTAATGTTCTTCATGATTATAAGCTGTCTAGCATCTAAATTGATATAGCAACCGCCAAGGCGGTTAGGACACGGCAGTGCCGTGTCCCTACAATTAATCTGGCAATGGTTATATCTCTCAGGTCGTGTTCGTGATTATTTTCGGGTAGGGAAACGGCATTGCCGTGTCCTGCGTAGCTCAACACAATTACTTCCAGCCCAACCACCGCAACAAAGGCACAACCAAATAATGACTCACTCCCAAACAAAGCCCAATCGCACTTCCCAACAAACCAAAAAACACAATTGAACCCCAAACTTGGAGCCAGCCGAAGGTAACGTTAGAGAGTGACAAAATCCCAAAGAAACTCCCCGGAAAAATGTTCCAAGCATTCAGAAAGAGAAACATTCCCGTAGAGAACACAGCCACTACCAAAGCGTGAACTAATTGATGGCTCCGCAAACCCATTCCCACAGTCAAAGAGGCGATTGCAAAAGCTCCCAAAATAACCCCCTGCACACCGCTAGAAGCTGTTGCTTCCATCCAGCACAAACCCGCCAACAAATAGCCCTGAGCTCCCATCAATCCAGACAGCCAATACTGTTTTTGCTGGCGAAAACTCCCCGCATCCGTCAAACCGATCGCAGTTCCCAATCCCGCAAACCCAAACAGCAGCACTTCCGGCCCGACAGCGAATGTCATGTTAGGAATTAATTGCTGCAAACCTTCATTCAGAAAACTAGCAATTTGCGGGCCAATAGGCGAAGCATAACCCAAAACCAAACCGCCGATCGCCCCCGCACTTCCACCAACGGCACCCAGCACCATTTCCCAGCCCGTATCCAGAGAAGCTACCACGATTTGGGCGATCGCGCCGAACACAAAACCCGTCAGGCTGACAGTTTTTTGTGCCCCCGCCACCACTACTTGCCGGCAGAATTCTAAAATAGCTTGACCCATTGGGGCGATCGCGATTTTGCCGTTACTCCTAGCATAAATCTCCTGCAAACGCGCCCGAACATCACCAGCCGTCGCCGGACGTTCCCGCACATTCGATCGCACCATATCGTCCAACAAATTCGCCAAAGGCGGACTCACAGATACAATGTGGCGCCACCGCAACTCCCCCGTCATCGGATCTTCAATTTCCGCCGGATACTTCCCCGTCAGCAAATGAATGCAAGTCCGCCCCAGCGCATAAAAATCCGTCGCCGGCACCACACCGCCGCCGACAATTTGTTCCGGCGGACTGTACCCAGGCGAAATCAACCGCGTCGAACTCGGAGAATCTTTCCCCACCGGTTCGACACCGCCCATCTGTTTAACTCCCCCAAAGTCGATCGTCACCAATTGCAGTCCGCCCAAACCCTTGCTAAGCAAAACTTGGGGCGATTCCGGGTCTCGCAGCATCAAATTTGAGGGTTTAATGTCGCGGTGAATAATCTGACACCTGTGCAACTCCTCTAAAATTTCCACAGCTTGACTCAGCCAACTAAACACCCATTCCTGCGGACATCCTTGAGGGTGCTCGTCGAGAACTTCTTCTAAAGTTTTGCCATGAATCTTTTCCATTACCAAACAAGGCAGCCGCTTCGCCGCAGGATTTCCATCCCCGCCTGCAAAATTTTGCGTTTGGACGTGAAAATAACCGTCAGGCTCGACTCTAGGGACGCCTGGGTGCCGCAAAAGTGCCAAAACCCAAGCTTCTTGCTCGAACAGTTTCAGCGCTTTCGGGGCAGTTTCGAGCAACACTTTCAGGACGCGCTCGGTTTGAGTTTCTTTGTCCCAAACTGTGAAAATCGCTGCAAAACCCCCGGAACCGAGGCTTTCTAGAGGCACGTAGCGATTTTTTAGCTGCAGGGGAGCCCCGCAACTATGACAAAAATTGTTGCCCCAAGTCTGAGGGTAGGGCCTTGGGCAATCTGGATTGATGCAGTGGACGGCTTTTGAAGGGGGGTGAGGCACAACCAGAGTAAAAATGGGGCTAAATATCCATAGTAGACTTACGCGCCGCTAACGCAGAAACCCGGTTTTCAGCGAGGTTAAATGGCTGTAACGACGGATTTGGTTTGAGAGCACAAGTCCTGTCCCTATTATGTGCTATGCTGTCGATTTTTGAGTTGGCCGACCCAGAGTCACGGGATTTTGGATTTTAGATTGCTACATACTGAATTGTAGTTGAGATCGATCGGGCGATCGATCTTAACTCCCAACCACAACTTTAGGTATTTCTAACTACTTCCCTCTGGCCCATTACCCCTTACCAATTCTGATTTTTAAGTATTAAATTCTTTACATAAACCGTATTGATCCGCTGTTCGGCTCGCTGCATCATATCTTTCTGTCGAGCGAAATTCCTGCCCACTCTGCGATCCCCAGCCTTTCCTCCTGCATCCTTCGCCGCTGGCTTTTCATAAGATATGTTACAAATATTTGCCTAATGTAAAGCAAAATAAATAATACTTATGATGATTAAAAGAATATTAAAATTTCAGAGCGCCACTTTATTGATATATTTTTAACAGCCTGCGATCGGGCAAAAAAATTAAGCGAATACTAGGAAGCGAGATATGGCTTACGCGCAAACCCAAACTCAATCAAAGGCTGGGTATAAAGCCGGAGTTCAAGACTATAAACTAACGTATTACACGCCGGACTACACCCCAAAGGATACAGATGTTTTGGCGGCTTTCCGGGTAACACCGCAGCCGGGAGTTCCCCCAGAAGAAGCTGGAGCTGCTGTGGCCGCTGAATCTTCCACAGGTACATGGACAACTGTGTGGACTGACCTCCTGACCGACCTCGACCGCTACAAAGGTCGCTGCTACGACATCGAGCCAGTTCCCGGTGAAGACAACCAGTACATCTGCTTCATTGCTTATCCTTTGGATTTGTTTGAAGAAGGTTCCGTCACCAACTTGCTGACCTCTTTGGTCGGTAACGTGTTCGGTTTCAAAGCTCTGCGCGCTCTGCGGTTGGAAGACTTGCGGATTCCCATTGCTTACCTGAAAACCTTCCAAGGCCCTCCTCACGGTATTACCGTTGAGCGGGACAAATTGAACAAGTACGGTCGTCCTTTGCTGGGCTGTACAATTAAACCCAAATTGGGTCTGTCTGCTAAGAACTACGGTCGTGCCGTTTACGAAGTTCTGCGCGGCGGTTTGGACTTCACCAAAGACGACGAAAACATCAACTCCCAACCGTTCATGCGCTGGCGCGATCGTTTCTTGTTCGTTCAAGAAGCTATTGAAAAAGCCCAAGCAGAAACCGGCGAAGTCAAGGGCCACTACCTCAACGTAACTGCCCCCACCTGCGAAGAAATGATGGAGCGGGCTGAGTTCGCTAAGGAAATCAAAACCCCCATCATCATGCACGACTACCTGACAGGTGGTTTCACTGCTAACACCACCTTGGCCAAATGGTGCCGTCGCAACGGTATTTTGCTGCACATTCACCGCGCCATGCACGCCGTGATCGACCGTCAGAAAAACCACGGTATCCACTTCCGCGTGCTTGCCAAGTGCTTGCGGATGTCCGGCGGCGACCACCTGCACTCCGGTACAGTTGTGGGCAAACTCGAAGGCGAAAAAGGCATCACGATGGGCTTCGTAGACTTGATGCGCGAAGACCACATCGAAGAAGATCGCAGCCGCGGTATTTACTTCACCCAAGATTGGGCCTCCATGCCCGGTGTCATGCCGGTTGCTTCTGGTGGTATCCACATCTGGCACATGCCGGCTTTGGTGGAAATCTTCGGCGACGACTCCTGCTTGCAGTTCGGTGGCGGCACCTTGGGCCACCCTTGGGGTAATGCACCTGGTGCAACTGCTAACCGCGTTGCTTTGGAAGCTTGCGTCCAAGCTCGTAACGAAGGTCGCAACTTGATGCGCGAAGGCGGCGACGTGATCCGCGAAGCTTGCAAATGGAGCCCTGAATTGGCTGTTGCTTGCGAACTCTGGAAAGAAATCAAGTTTGAATTCGAGGCAATGGATACCGTTTGATGATTTTGGGTTGGAGATTTTAGGTTTTAGGTCGCAAACTTGCTGGGAAGTCTTTATCTTTGAAGAAGATTTACCAGTAAGTTTGCATCCAAAATCTAAAATCCAAAATCTAAAATTTGAGGGAGCTGGGGTCAAAATGGATCTCAAACAAGTTGCGAAAGACACCGCTAAGGTGCTGGCAAGTTACCTAACCTATCAATCCGTGCGGATGGTGGTCGCTCAGTTGAGCGAAACCAATCCTCCTCTGGCAATGTGGTTGAATGATTTTTCCACTAAGGGCAAAATCCAAGATGGAGAAGCTTACATTCAACAGTTGCTTTTGGAAAATCAAGATTTAGGATTTCGGATCATGACTGTGCGAGAGTATCTGGCTCACGATGTGACGGAATTTTTGCCAGAAATGGTTTGTACTGGCATTCAACAGGCGAATATGGAACACAGACGCCAGCATTTAGAGCGAACTACGCAACTTAATTGGTCTGTTTCTAGCAGTCATCCTGAAACATCAATAGATTCTGAACCGAATCTGGATAATTTGTCGAGTTAATCGATCGACAAGTGCGATCGAACACACACCTTAGAGATACAAAAAATGAAGACTTTACCTAAAGAGCGTCGTTACGAAACTCTGTCCTATTTGCCCCCGCTGACAGACGCGCAAATTGCCAAGCAACTCCAATACATCTTGGATCAAGGCTACATTCCCGGCGTAGAATTCAACGAAACCTCTGCCGCTGAAATGCGCTACTGGACTCTGTGGAAGTTGCCTTTGTTTGGTGCTCGCAGCGTCCAAGAAATCATGACAGAAGTTCAAGCTTGCCGTCAAGATAATCCTAGTTGCTACATCCGCGTCATGGGTTTTGACAACGTGAAGCAATGCCAAGTGCTCAGCTTCATCGTCCACAAGCCTAACACCAGAGGCTACTAAAAAATATTGGCTGGCTAATCTAACTTTTAGGTTATAGGTTAACAGTCATTGCAGATTGGAGGCGGGGAATTTTCTCTGCCTCTTTTTTTATAGCTTGCAAATGGCTTTTAACACTTGCAGCAGCAAAATGGAAGAGTCGGACTCCATCAGGTTTAGCAAAGGCATTAGCTGATAGGTTGGAGTATTGCCCCCCTGGATATTGACGAACTGATAGTGCATTCCGTTTGTTGTCAAACCCCAGATTGTGTCTTGATATTTTAAACTTTGATAAGCATAGGTTAGCAATTGGGATAAACCCATCAATGCGTTGATTCCAGAATTTTTACTTTCAATCACCAAAACCCAAAAATATGTATCGCTTCTGATAGGTTTTATCCTGTTGACAGCCAAGATATCAAACCGTCCTTTAATGATTGTATCTTCATCTTCAATGCTAATTTCGGCGATGTCTTGTTCTAAACTAATTTTAATCGGGCGGCGGTAGAAGCCAGCCAATCGCATTAAGGGAAAGGTAGTCAGAGCTTTTACCAATCCTTCAGAAACTCGATCCGTTGAAATGTAGTCATCGAAGTCATCCCTAATCTGTATAAGTTCCTGCTGTTCGTGTTCTGTGATATCTTCAAGGGATAACAGAGAGGTAAATGAGTTAGTGTACTGTTTTTGAAAGCCGAACAGACGGTGGACTTCTGATAAAGTTAGGTTTTTGGCATTAATAATTGTCATATTTTGATAGTTATTTAAGTTTTAGTTAGAACTCTAACATAGAGATTGCGGTAGTCAACTTGCACCATTCTTAGCAACAGGCTTTCCGGCCTGTGCCACAACCTATCAAGTTTCGTGTGGGGTGGGCCCGGGAGTCCGCCCATAAAAGTAGTGGTGATTTCAAGCGCCGGGTGAAAAACGGGATAACTACAAACCTAATCTATCCTTTCAATCACAATCCCATCAACTATTTCATAACCCCAATTAAAATGCCGATTTGCCAAATGCTCAGCCATGTCATACTCGCCCAAATTGCAGAGTTCAACTAACATTTGATATGCTTCATATCTTTCTCGCTGCAACCTTTCCCCCCGCAGTTTTTCTCTCTCTTGCTCAGAAGGATTTGGTCGCTCTTCCCCCAGCGGATTGATATCGCTAATTCGTTTCATATCAGCCTCATTAAAAAGGGATAGATTCTACGATTTCACCGTCAACTATTTCGTAGCCCCAGTCGGGGTTTGCAGCGATTTGTTTTTCAACTATACTTCGGCCGAGAGGAGTTTGGTAAGCTTTTTGCAAAGAGGAAATACTGGGAATTTCGGCGGGAGTTGGCGATGCTGTTTCAGCAAGTTTCGGCAGTGCTGGAATCGGGTCAGATGTGGATTGATTGAGGGCTAATTGCGGCGCGATCGCCCCTAACTTCCGCATAACGCTATCCTTGGTGATTTGCGGTTTTTCGTTGAAGGAAGAGGGCAGATATGGTGTGTCAACGCCCTGCTGTTTTGCTTTGAGTGCATCATCGGCAAGGCGATCGCACTTTCGCAGAAATCCCTCCCACAAATCTTTGCCCAAAACTGGGTTTCTCAAATCAGCACGAGCTTTGGAGACTGCTGCTTCTAGCGGTTCCCCTTTGTGCACGTAATACTGAATTCTCTCTTCTTCAAAAGCAGGATAAGGCACTTCCGGCTCGATTTCCCAATCTCGCTTAACTTTCTGACTTTCTCCTAAAGGGATGCCGGCGATAAATTCATCCCAAAAAGTCGAGGTTAAGCCTTTTGTCATGCTGTCAATAATTTTAAAGGCCCATCCAGAAGGATTGCCAAATCCTAAGCTGCGCTCTTGAGCATATGCTTCTAAAGCTCGCTGAAAGTTGTGCAGTTGTTCTTGGGAATTCCAAGGGCCGCTAAATCGGTAATTCGGGGTGACAGCAACAGCTATTTGCTGGCGGGGTTGCCCGAAATATTTGTCGGTTTTAACTACATGATTTGGGGGTGATGTTTCGCGGAAGATTTCTACAGGGTGATTGTTGTTTTCGCGGCTTATCGGTGTTATAATATCTGGCGGATTCGGTGTCCAAAAGTTATTGAGTTTTTCCTCGAAAGCGTCAATGTCCGCCCAGAGTTCTAAGGCGTCCGTGTTGGGATTTGTTAATTTTTCTTTGAGGAGCGATCGCACTTTAAGCAACCGTCTCGCGAGTTCTTGTTCTTCGCGATTTAAACCAGTGGCTTTTTCAATTTCGCTGCTGTTAGTTTCCACCCATTCGCCGGAGTTGGAATGCTGTGCTTGCCATTGCAATAATTGGCAAAGAAAAATACTCGCCACGACTCCGCCGGTAATTGTGGCTAGTTTGGGATAGTAGATGGCGGGGTTTCCGAGATTTCCTAAAAATATTCCTATTTTCATTTTGTATATTCTTAATTCCCTTGAATAGTAGGGTGCTCTTCGGCGCACCTTACCTCGACTAAACTAGCATTGAGAAACTTAAGATTTTCTTTAAGCTTCTGTCTATTCCTGACTGAATGGAGTTTCTAGAGTAAAAACGGGGATCGCTTATTCGATCGCGTGATTGACAGGAATCAGTTAAGCGTAATAATAAATTATTTACTGTATAGGTTCTCCCAAAATGAATCCAGAACGCCAAGAGGCTTATTTGAACTTAATCGAGCGAGTGCTTACCTGTCCCAACGGCCAAGAACCAGAAGTTTTGAGTTCCTGTTCCCATTTAATTGATGCGGGATTTGTGCAAATGCTAATCCAGATATCGGCTTCAATGGCCCGCGAAGGTGACGAAGATACTGCCAATTTTTTAGTGCAACTTGCTCGTTTGCTGGGGAAATCTTTGGGTTTGTCGCCGGATTTGAGGCCGGCTGGGTACAGTAGTGCAAAGGGGTAGAGAAAAAGTGCGATCGCCTCGTTGTATCATGTTTTGAGAAATGGAGGCGATTCCCTACCCTTCTGGATAGCTTTGCTTCACCTAATTTTTAAATGCAGCTATGGCTTTACAGTTTATATTCGAGAGGCTCGCAAAACTCATTCACCCCAGTTTTAAATACATAAATAATTACCGAAGTCACCAAAATATCAGGGCAAATTTTTGCTGCAACTAAATCTCTAAATGCTGCATTCAATTGTCCGTTAGTCAACTCTTCTTTCACCTCGGATTTGCAGATAGCAACGCGGCATCTTTTTGCCAATCCGTCTAACCAATTTTCTGATATATTCGGTTCTTGTCCGGCTTGAATTGCTAGAGATATCGATGCATCTTCGATGTTACCTTCGCAATCTTCGATTGCGTCGAGGGCTTTTAAGGCTTCGGGATATTCGGCTAATTGCGAGCGAAATTGGGCAATTTGTTGGGAGGTAATAATCACCATATTATTTTCCTGTGTACTCTGCTGGCGGGATTAGTTTAGCAATTAAAGTGGATATTATAGCATTTTTTTGAGTGAGGGTGGAATTGGGCGATCGCACTTAATGACATTTTTCACTAATCTTTTGGACATCGTAATAGTTCGCCTGGGGTTTAAACAAGTGTCAAAACTTAAGTATTCTTGCAGAGGACTGATGTTAAATGCGATCGATCTCTGGCATTTGCGCCCTAGTCCGCCTGGGGTTTAAACCCCTCTCAAAGCTTAAGTGCTATTGCATAGGACTGATGTTAAATTCGATTAGTTTCGTCGGTCATTGACAAAAAGTGGCGCTAAAGTAGGTTTGCAGAACTCATATTTGTAGGGAGTTAGGAAAAATGACAACCATTACTTTAAACTTAGAGACTGTCGAACTAACAGACGAACAGTTTTACCGTTTATGCCAGATGAATCGAGATTGGCAATTTGAACGGACACCTAAAGGAGAAATCATTATTATGTCACCCGTAGGCGGAGTCAGCGGCAATCGAAAAGCCTATTTAATTACAGATTTGGGCTTGTGGAACCGTAAAACGCAGCTAGGGAGAGTGTTTAGTTCTTCCACAATTTTTCGCTTGCCTAATAATGGCGATCGAGCTCCAGACGCCGCTTGGGTTAGCTTAGAAAGATGGTCTGCTTTAACAGCAGAAGAACAAGAGAAATTTCCGCCAATTTGTCCTGATTTTGTCATAGAATTGCGATCGCGCCCAGACCCGCTGCGGCCGCTTCAGGAGAAAATGCAGGAGTATCTAAACAGCGGTTTACGCTTGGGTTGGTTAATTAATCCTCTAGACGAAAAAGTGGAGATTTATCGCCCTTCTCGCGAAGTAGAGATTGTACAATTTCCTGTAAGTTTATCGGGAGAAGATGTCTTGCCCGGATTTGTGCTTAATTTGCCGATGATTTGATATTGCATCAAACTTTTCCTGTTTCCAACTGTATTTTCTTCGGACAAATATCATCATCGTACCAACCAGTCAAAGCCACCGCCAAAGCATCGGCCGCATCGTCGGGTTTCGGAATATAACCCAACTCCAACTCCCGCGCCACGGCCTCTTGCACTTCGGATTTATCCGCATTACCGCGGCCGGTCAAAGCTTGCTTAATTTGAGCCGGCGTAAACTCGAATAACGGCACTCCACACTGCGCCAATACTAGGGTCAAAACGCCCCGCGCTTGCGCTACAAGTATGGTATTTCCCATCTTGTAAAAGAACAGTTTTTCGGCAATTGCTATATCAGGTTTAATCTGTTCAATTACCTGGTGCAAATCGTCGTAAATTGTTTTCAATCGCTGTCCCATTTCCTGTTTTGGCGTTGTTTGTATGACGCCGCAATCAATCATGGAAACGCTGTTTTTATCTTGGTTGCCGGGGACAATTTGACAGGAGATTGCCCCGTAGCCAAGATTTGCTAAGCCCGGATCTAATCCTAAAATTCGTTTTTCCATGGCCAGAATTAGTAATTGGAACTGGGGAATTAGGTATGAAAATTTGGGAAGGTTTCATCACCAACAATTACCCATTTCCAATTACCAATTACCAATTACCCCTCAGTTGTTTCTAGGCCGAATACCCGATCAAACACTTTAGTCACTTTATACCCCGAATCTATTGATTCTAGCGGGTCTTTCCGCAACCGGTGCCGCAAACACAGAGTCATCACCCGGCGAATATCGTCCACAGTCACCTCTGTGCGGCATTCCAACGCCGTGAAAGCTTTCGCAGCCCGATTCGTCACCAAATCGCCCCGCAGCCCGTCTACGTCCAATTCCGCGCAAACTTGGGAGATTTTTACACGCAACTCTCGATCGATAGTTACCGATTTCAATCTTTCCTGGGCTTCCACCAACTTCTGCTGCATCTCATCTTGTTCGTGCTGATATTTCGCGAGAAACTCCGGCGGATTTTGGTCAAAACTCGATCGCTGTTCGACAATTTCCACTCTTAAATTCGGGTCTTTCACAGTCCGAATTTCTGCGTGCATCCCGAATCTGTCGAGCAACTGCGGCCGCAATTCTCCTTCTTCTGGATTCCCGGAACCGATTAAAATAAACTTAGCCGGGTGGCGGATCGAAATTCCTTCTCTTTCCACAGTATTCCAACCGCTGGCGGCCGAGTCGAGCAAAACATCGACTAAATGATCGTCGAGCAAATTGACTTCATCAACGTACAGAATGCCGCGGTTAGCTTTAGCTAAAAGCCCGGGTTCAAAAGCTTTAACTCCTTCTGACAAAGCTTTCTCGATGTCGATCGTACCGCAAACTCGGTCTTCGGTAGCGCCCAAAGGCAAGTCTACCATTTGGACTTTTTTGCGGGCGATTTTAATGTCAGTTTGAGATAAAGTACGATCGCGCACCTCATCACTCATCAAATCTGGATCGCTGGGATGACTGTTAAAAGGATCGTCAGCCACCACCTCAATTTCCGGCAGCAAATCAGTGAGGGCGCGGATTGTGGTAGATTTACCAGTACCTCGATCGCCCATAATCATCACCCCGCCAATTTTGGGATCGATGACATTCAACAGCAGCGCCAGTTTCATCTCCTCCTGGCCAACAATCGCAGTGAAGGGAAAAACAGCGCGGCGGGCTGCGGTAGCGGTAACGGTTGGTAGAGCGCCCGCATTTAGGGTATTGCTGACTTCGGCAGTAGGACTCACAGGATAACTCAAAATATAATAATTGCTTGTTTATTGTAGGGGATAAGGGATTGTCTGGGGCGATCGCAGTTGTAGGATGCCCGCGGAGCACTGAGCCCCTTCAACACTTAAGCGCAACTAAGATTTGCTGCATTTACATTGTAGATTTGTAGATTTGGGTAGATTTGGGCGGGCTCTCCTGCCCACCCCACAATAGTTTGAACCAAAATCACCAGGTACATTAAATGTAGGTAGCGCCTTCAACACTCAAGCGCAACTAAGCTTTTCTCGATCGCGACTTACGCATCAAAACCAAAGAAACCGGGTTTTTTGCCGTTTCTGCGGTTTGTAACGAAATATTGTCGCAAAAAAAACCCGGTTTCTGACCACCGGTGCGTTCAGGAGTATTTATTTGAATTGCAGCTTTGGGCGGGTTCTCCTGCCCACCCCACAATAGTTTCAGTCAACTGAACCAGTAAGTTAAATGCGGGGTGGCTTTGAATTTTTGGGCAATCGGCAACCCAACTGTAAACTAATGTAACGATTTCCCGCGATTCGCATAAAAACCTCAAGTTCCCCCAGATAGATAATTAAGAGCGCTTTGCTCGCAAAGTGCTGTAACTTTGGGCGATCGGGCAACGCTAATGTAAACTTATGTAACAATTTTCCCGAATTTGCATAAAACCCTCAAGTTCCGCCAGATATATATTTGAGTCCACTTTGAAGCAATTTTTTTTCATGGTAGTTAGTCCAAGACGCAGAAACAACGTATTTCTATCATTATTCGCTGTGCTACGTAATCGCAACCCTTTGTTTTTAGCGGTTCTTGCGTCTAGGACTGGTAGTATAGCTGTCGATCGACGATTAAGGAGCTTTAAAGTAATCGTCATTAAATTCGGTTTAACAATACTCCGGACAGTTTTTAAGCAGCCAAAGTACCATAAGACAAGACTGAAGAAAGATTAGGATGGTTTAAAAT